>DATJEX010000399.1:0-5018 GCA_035496135.1 Bacteroidia bacterium | reverse complement strand
AAAAAATTTAGGATTGTTAGATCCAGCACTGAATTGATCTGACTTCCTCACCAGATCAAATTCTGGTTCAATTCTATATACTGTAAGGAAAAACGTCTACTACTTTACAGAGAAAGTCGCCTCCTAATTAAAACGAAGCTTGGCAAAAATCTATAATTGATGAGTACCTTAAGAAAGAGTTATTCATTGCCAATCACGATTACTTTAGCTTCGATATCTTTAGATACGTTGAGGCCAAATACCGTCTCTGCTTCGTACCCTATATTAGCTCAAAGCCCGTCATTATTAAGTTTCAAAGATTCTGCATCGAGCAAGTAATCGCTTCAAATCATATCACGGTTGATAAACTTCAGCCGCATTACGGATTCTACGAAAATTATCGTGAACTAATTCGGATTACCGCCTCCCCGTCTACTGCTTTCTGCTTTCCGCCTTCTGCTTACTGCCTTCTTCTTACTGCTTTCCGCCTACTGCGCGCCGGCATGTGTGCTGCTGGTCAGAACCATCCCCATTCTGTCTCTTCCGTTCCCAAATAATATCCATCTTCTCTTTTCTCTATTGGAAAAACTCTTGCCGCTTCTGCCGCTCCTCCTCTTGCTCTTCCTGTTGTGAGATCGAATTGATAACGATGCAATGGACAAATGATCGCGCCTTCATCTTCGGAACAATTTCCCAATGCGAGCGAGAATCCGTTGTGCGGACATTTTTCCTGGATCGCGAAAATTCCCTTGCTCGTGCGGATCACACAGATTTTCATCCCCGCGAAATGACGCAGCACCGGTTTTCCCAATGGGAATTTTTCCGGGTCGTCGTTCATCCGGTGCCAGCGCGTGACTTTTCTCGAGAGCGACATCAGTTCTGCATGGGATAAAAGATCCGCAAGTGCAGCAGGTATGCATCATCACCCGCCGCGGGATCCGGTTTGATGAGATAATCCATCTGCACGACATTGATACGCGGACGTGCGGCCACTTCGAGATTCTGATTGTCGCGGATATACCGCAGCGTTACTTCTTTATCAGAATAAGGAGAATAGACCGGCGATAACGCGTCTTCGAAATTGAGCAGGCCCACGATCGTTCCGTCCACGCTCAGTATCCTGTCTCCATCACGCAATCCGAATAAATTCGTCGTATCGCAATTGTGTACCACGAACGCATCCTTGTCATCGCTGTACAGTAATCCGAATTTTCCGAACGTGAGCACAGAATCAATGGACGATGGTGCATACGCCCAACCGATCCGGTCGAGATCTGAAATGAGCGGCAACTCTTCCGTTCCATTCACATACTTCGCGAAAAAATCGGCGATGGAAGGACCCGTCATCGCGATTATTTTTTTCTGGATCGAATCGGATGAGACCGGCCCGTTCTCATTGAGCTGAAGCACTACTTCGCGCAATCCCATCGATCCGCCAGTCGCTTTCGTGATCTCGATGTCGAGGAGAAAAGCCAGCAACATCGACTTCGATCGGATCGCTTCTTTGTTGAGCGGCGTTTTCATCATCGTTGCGAGCATTGTTTTATCCACCATCGGTTTGGCGGGAACGAGCAGCGATAATTTGATGGAAGAACTGATCGCACCGATGAAATCACTTTCACTCACGAACGAATCGCGCACCGTGGCGAGCCATCCGAAATACATTCCCGTTCCTTCGGTAAACCACCATTGTGAATTGAATTGCGGTTGCAGCAGATCGCTGTTGCCCGAAAAACTCTGGTGATCGATCGGCGAAAGCACATGCATGATGTCGTCCGATATCACACGCGACAATTCCTCCGCAAGTTCATCTTCATCCGCGAGCTCGGGAAGAAAATAGAACGCGCTGTGCTTATGCGGCAATCCGCCATATCCACCATTCGAATTCAAAATGGTTTTGAATGGTGTGGTGAAATAAAATATGAGTTGGTAAGTCTGCGGCGTAACACCGCTGAGAAAATTCGCCGACGCCGTAAGCTGCGATCCGATGAGCCGTCGCACCTGGTGCGCGGAGATCTTTCCGTTCTCCGAAAAAACAGAAATGGAAAAATAAAGGTCGCCTGACTGGAAACCGATCGTGTCGGGACTGCAATACATCACGGGATTGTCGAGCAATTCGTAATACGTGGAGGCGCTGTATTCATCCTTCGAATGCGAAACGTGTGTGATCCTCAGCGCCGAACTTGCTTCCATTTCTTCAGGCTTCGTCACCGAAACGTAATACGGAATATTCGCGAGCCCTTCGAGGTACCCGAGGACGAAGGCGTGATTGAGAACAAAATTATTTCCCGCGTCGATATTCGTTCCGGCCATCTGCGTCACGTAATTGAATTTGTCGTCCGGCGTTTTCGGTTTTGCACGTTCCATGTCCCACGTATCATCGATCCAGTACTCGATCTTCTTCAGCGTCTCTCCTTTCTTCAGGTTGATCTGGATCACGTTTGTTCCTTTTTTCTTCACGCGCAACGGAAATCCTTTATCGTCGACCGCGTAGAACTGGTGAATGAAACGTCCTGCATCCACTTTTCCATACACTCCGGGAATATATTCCGGCAGAATATATTTCACTTTCAATCCCGTGATAGCCGGAGTAATGATCGTTACACGAACGCGATCTTTGTCTTCCGTTACATTCACGAGATCCAGCGAAACAGAATAGGAATACGCGTTCATCGCATTCTGCGCCGCAGCACGGAAGCTGAAGAAAGAAATGAGCAGGAAGATGACGAAACGGTTCATCGCTCGGAGGTTGATCAAAATTAGTGAATAGCGGGCTTGGTCTTGATGCGCAACACATGTAGATATGAGGCGATATTCACACATCGCCTCAGACTTCGGCCCGTAGCGCCACCTTTCTTTGTTCTTTTTTGTCTCGCCAAAAAAGAACCAAAAAAAGCGAGCCCTGTCCAAGGCGCCTGTCGCACATGCCTACCCGAAGATGAATTTCTTCTTGCCGTCGCTGGTAAATGTTTCGCCATCACGCCAAGGCGTGATCTCGCACATCCTCCGCTTCAGAAACATTTAAGGCGACTGCACACATGCACCATCGCGCAGAAATTCATCTCCCGCGCTGGGACAGGGCATTCCTGGAAACTGATTTTTTTATTATTTGACAGGATGTTGTGCGCGTGGCTCACAATAAGAAAGAATTTTATCCAACCTTCTTTAAACCGAATCCGCACAGGCCGGCATGGCATTTCACGTGCGACGAGGCATGTGTGCGATCGCCTTGGAATTTTTCAGACGGGTTGGCATGTGCGATGTTGCTGCGATCTTCTCGCAGCAACGGGGAAAGATTCCCAGCGATGGCAAAAGTGAAATGCCATACGCGGATGCATGTGCGACAAGGCCCTTGCGTCCGCCGCGGCGGATTGATTTTTTTGGCTCTTTTTGCATCAAGGCAAAAAGAACGAAATATTTCGGCGCTCCGCGACGATCATCGCAGCTTCAGCTGCATTCGGAAATTTGTGAATAAAGATCACGCCACTTCCACACCCATCACCAGCACATCATCGATCTGTTCGTAGGAGCCTTTCCAGTCGAGATGCGCTTTTTTCAGAAGATTTTTCTGTTCGCGGATGGAATGGTCCTGGATACTGAGCAGCAATTCAACGAAGGAACTTTTTTTGAATTTTTTTCCGAGTGGCCCGCCGAACTGATCGGCATAACCATCGGAAGCAACGTAGATGCGGTCTCCTTTTTCGAGCTGCATTTCCTTGTGGGTGAATTTTTTCAATTCTTCTTCCACGAACAATCCGACGGGGAATTTATCGGGCAATAATTCCGTGAGTTGTTTTTTCCGGATGATGAAAACCGGATTGTAAGCGCCGGCGAAGGAAAGCACTTTTGTTTTTTTGTGGATCGAGCACAACGCGATATCCATTCCGTCACGCACACGCGATTCATCCTGCCGCTGGCGAAGTGTTTCCGACAAACGGATATTCACATCATTCAGGATCTCGTTCGGTTTGGTGAGTCCGTGTTCTTTCACCGCCTGTGTGAGCAGATTGCTGCACACGATACTCATGAATGCGCCGGGAACTCCGTGGCCCGTACAATCGACGGCAGCGAAAAGAAGATGTTCGGGCGTCTGCGCCATCCAGTAAAAATCGCCGCTCACGATATCTTTCGGCCGGTAGAACACAAATCCTTTTTCCAGGAACGTGTTGAAGAATTCCACTTCGGGAAGAATGGCTTCCTGGATGCGGCTCGCGTAAAGAATACTGTCGGTGATGTCCTTGTTCTTCACTTCGATCTCCTTGTTCTTCACTTCGATCTCTTCTTTTTGCGCGTTGAGTTTGACGTTGGTACGTTTACGGACCATCGCGCGATTGACAAAAAAGAAAAGGATAATGATCAACAGTATTCCGCCGATGATCGCGCCGGAAGTAATGAGTTTCTTTTCTTTCTGCTGGGTGCGTGTTTCGCTCTCTGCTTTTTCCACATCATATTTCGCCTGCATTTCCGCGATGTTTTCAGAAAGATTTTTATCAAAAATGGAATCCTTCAGATCCACTTCGCCATTTTTATAATCGAGTGCTTTTTCGAAATCCTTTTTATTGCTGTACACTTCGGCGATGTTCTGATAGAGCGCGATCATGATATCACTGGACTGCGCATTTTTTGCCAGCTCCATCGCTTTATTGAAATAGTCGAGTGCTTTATCCCAATTCAATCTCGAACATTCGAGAGCGCCGAGGTTGGTCAGTGTTATCGCCTGTCCGCGTTTATCTCCTACCTGTTGACGTATGTCGAGTGCCTGCGTGAAATAATTCTCTGCTTTATCCAGGACAGAATCGTCCAGGTAAGCCGTTCCGAGATTATTCAGGATCTTGCCTTCACAGAATTTATCATTTCCCTGCTTGTAAAGTTCCAGCGCCTGGTTGAGCAGAATGTAAACTGAATCACGTTTTCCGAGATCACCGTACACATTCGAAAGATTATTGAGACAGGAAGCTTCATTGCCTACATAATTCACATCTTTTGCAACGGAATAGGATTTCTGAAAATCAAGGATCGCTTTGTTATAATTCTTCATT
>DATJEX010000398.1:0-11324 GCA_035496135.1 Bacteroidia bacterium | reverse complement strand
CAAGGATTTTATTATCCGAAGAAAAAAGAGAACAGTATCGACATCGATGCGACGTTTGCCGATATGGCACTCGAGCTCATTCAGCCACTGCTGAAAGATTATTGTTCGATGATGAAAGGTGCGATCGACGGTACGATGCATATCGGGGGAACGCCCGATCATATCCTGTTGAGCGGGAAACTCGAAGTGTACGCTCGACGTGTCATCGTCGATTACCTGGGATTGATGCTGAATTTTCCAAAACAAACAATTGTAGTGGAAGAGAATTCTTTCTTCTTCTGCGGCGATGATCCACGCGGATTCAAAATTTCAGACGGAATGAATGATACCGCTTATGTTTACGGGCACCTGTATCATGATAATTTCAAGAATTTCCAGTTCGATATGGACTTTTCGTTCGAACATTTCCTGGTGCTGAACACAACAGAAAATCAGAATGAACTGTATTACGGAAAGGTCTTCGCCACCGGATACATGAACATCTACGGGTATGTCGACCAAACGGTGCGCATCGATATCAACGCAAGCACCGACAAGATCACCAACAAGGGAGGTGTTGTGCTTTCTGAATTCAATATACCGATGTCATCGACGAGTGAAGTGGGCGCCAATGATTTTATCACCTTCATCAATCCGCACCAGAACGACACGATCCAGAAAACCGGTCATGTGGAAAACAGCGGAGTTGAATTGCACATGAACGTGGAGGCCACCACAGATTGTAAGGTCAATGTGATATTTGACAAAACGGTAGGAGATGAATTGAGTGCGACCGGAACCGGGAATATCAGGATGGATGTTTCACCGGCAGGCGATTTTCTTATCCGCGGACAATACATGGTCGAACAGGGGAAATATCTTTTCACGATGAAGAATGTGGTTTACGTTCCGTTCGAATTGGGCAAAGGCGGAACGATCACGTGGAACGGAGATCCGTATGAAGCGATCATTGATGCGGATGCGGTTTATAAAACAACGGCGTCGGTCGAACCATTCTTCCCGAATGACTCGACTAACCAGGCGTATCACCGCTCTTATCCGGTGGATGTGATCATGCATCTTGACAGTGCACTCATGAATCCGGTCGTTTCGTTTGAGATCAAATTGCCAACCGCCGACCAGAATATCCAGGAAACCGTGAACAGTTACACACAAACCGATCTCGAACGGAACAAGCAGGTCCTCTCATTGATGGTGCTGAACAGTTTCATGACACCAACTGAATTGAGAACGGATATCAATGCCGGCCCCGATTACGGACGGGGCGCGGGAACAACGCTTCTTTCCAATTTCGTTTCGGGAACACTGAACAACTGGTTATCACAGATCAGTTCCGATTTCAATATGGGCGTGAAGTACAGGCCGAACGATGATATGACCACACAGGAATTGAAAGTGTTTCTCGGAACACAGTTGCTGAACAATCGGATGACCATCGAAGCGAATGGAGGAAAATTGAATACTTCTCAATCCACAGGTTCAACAACCGCTTCGCAGTGGGTGGGTGACGTGAGCGTGAATTATAAAGTGACGGACGACGGCAAGATCCAGCTCATCGCGTATTACAGAACGAACGACGCGAACAGTTTGAATACCACCAACTCTACCACTACCGGTGGCGCCGGTGTTTTCTACAAAGAGGAATTCGAATCGATCGCGGAACTCCTCCAGCGTTACAAAGACGCGCTGAAAAAATGAATAATTAATAATTAGTGATGAATAATGCGCGGACGTCGAAGCGCGTGGCCTTGTGCGAATTATTAATTATTCATTATTAATCATTAATTTCGCTCCGCATTGGTTCTTGTTGTTCATGTGAACAAAAGGATTAAAAGGGAATCCGGTGTAATTCCGGAACAGTTCCCGCTGCTGTAAGTTCCTTCAGAAAGCTCACACTCTTCAGCCACTTTACAGAATGTAAGGGAAGGCGGTGAGCCGGAACAAGTCAGAAGACCTGCCAATGTGAACATCATCCGCACTTCGGGAAGAAAGCTGCGCTGAATGAGAAAAGTTATTTTTCATTTCGCGTATTTCTTTTTGCAAGCACTGATGTTCCGATCCGGGAAAAGATCTGTGTCATGAAAAAAGGAAAACTGTTTTTCTTTTCTGTTGTGCTGTTCACCGGAATTTTTTCCGTGAATGTCAATGGCCTTGCCCAGAGCGATACGATCCCTGACAGCACTATTGGAAACCGGGAACCAACTCTTCATTATGAAACGCCTGCAGCTACTTTTGTACAGCGGCTGGTGATGCACACTTCTTATCCCGGGGTAATATGGCAGATCCCCGATTCGGTGATGATGAGTCACAATGAAGCAGGAAGCCTTGCCGAATTATTTTCTGCCAATGGTGTTTTCCTGAAATCGTACGGAAATGGACAACTTTCCACTACATCTTTCCGCGGAGCAAGTGCTTCTCAAACCAACGTGTTGTGGAATGGTGTCGACCTGCGCAGTTCTACCAACGGAATTGCCGATCTCTCCATCATGCCAGCGATTCTCTTCGATGAAGCGGCACTGACCACCGGATCTGTTTTCAATTCCATCGGCGGAGCGATCAACCTCAATTCTCTTTCGCATTTTCATTATGGTGCGCCGGAATTCAAAGTAAAGATCGCTTCGCAACTCGGTGAATTCGGGAAAACCGATAATGGAATAAAACTCTCTTACGGACGCGAGCGGTTCGCCTGCGACGTGCGCGCGTATTATCAGCACGCGGATAATGATTTCCGTTATTTTCCGGTGAATGGGGGAGGCGGATCTGCACCGGACACACTTTCAAACGCCGCGTTTTATTCCAAAGGTTTGTCGACCGATCTCCGGTGGAGGTTGAAAAAAGAAAATGATAATTTTCAATTGCATTCCTGGTACAGCGACAGTTATCGGGAGATCCCGCCGACGATGCTGGAAGTTTCTTCGGAAGCAAATCAGACAGATCGGTTTTTCAGGAATGTGCTGAGTTATGATCATTGGAGTGAGAAGGTCCAGGTGTCCGTTGCAACGGCTTTGCTAACGGAGTACATGTTATTCGTTCCCGGAAATAACCAGGTGAATTCAGAAACGAATTCTATTTCCTTTCAGAACATAGCAGGAATAAGATTTCATCCCAAAGGTTATTATATAATAATCCGCGGTGAACAGAAATGGACACAGGCGAATGTGACACAGTATCTGCCGCAACGAACGCAGGAACGTTATGGGATCGGCATGTCAGTTTCGCATGAATTCAAAGAGAAGCTGAATATGATCTTCCTGCTGCATGATGAATTCCTCGGATCAGAATTGGAACCGCTCACCGGATCGATCGGTGCGGAATATTATTGCAAAAAATATTTCACGCTGCGCTTAAGTGCCGGAAGAAAATACCGTTTGCCAACCTTCAATGATCTCTATTGGAATCCCGGAGGAAATCCTGATCTGAAACCGGAGGACAGCAGGAATCTCGATGGCGGAATTGAATTCAATATGCAGAAAGATCATTTCCATTTTCATTATGCACTGAACGGATATTACCGTTACACCTACAACTGGATACAATGGCAGCCTGGTCCCGGCTACTGGGTTCCGCAGAATCTTTACGAAGTGCAGAGTTATGGTTCGGAGAACAGGTTGAAAACCGAATGGAAAAAAAATGATTGGCAGTTGTTTGTGATCGCCGGTTTGGATTATGTGCGCGCGACGAATGAGAAAGCGATCATCGCCGGTGATTCAAGTATTGGCAAACAGTTGATGTATCTTCCTGCGTACACCTCCAATATTTTATTCCACGCCGCATGGTCAGGTTTCTATTTCGAATTCCAGGTGGAAAACACCGGTTTGCGATTCACTGCCACCGATCATTCCTCGTGGCTTCCCGCGTATTCGCTTTATAACATTACCGCAGGAAAACGCATCGACATCAAAGGAGAATACACCGATATTTTTATCCGCTGCAACAATCTCACCGATGTGAATTACCAGGCCGTCGCGTGGAGAGCCATGCCGGGAAGGAATTTCGAATGCGGACTCACGATCAATTTCAAATCAGAAACCAAACCAACCACAATCCAGTAACCATGAAAAATTTCATGCTCAAAACGACGATCGTCACGGGAATTATTTTCATCTCACTCTTCAGTTCCTGCAAAAAAGATGAACCACCAGCTCCGAATTCCAATGGAATGAGCATCGCGCCCGGTGATGGGGTTTTTGTGATGAATGAAGGAAATTACCAGGGCGGGAATGCAAAAGTGAGTTTTTACAAATATGCGGATGGAAGTGTGACGGAAGATCTTTTCATGCCTGCGAATGATCGCCCGCTCGGTGATGTTGGTCAGAGCATCACGATGATCAATGGTTATGCTTACGTTGTGGTGAATAATTCAGGGAAGATCGAAGTGGTGGATCCGCACAATTTTGTCAGCCTGAAAACGATCACCGGTTTCACTTCCCCGCGATTCGTTCTCCAGGTTTCGCCAACGAAAGCTTACGTGAGCGATCTTTTCGGTGGAGGAATTTCCATTCTCAATCTCACCACTAATTCTATCAGCGGGTACATTCCTGTTGCCGACTGGACGGAGACCATGCTGATGACCAACGGACAGGTTTTTGTCTGCGCGCCGAATCATGATAAAGTTTATGTCGTGGATCCGAATTCAAATTCGGTGATCGATAGTATTGCCGTTGTGAAGGGCGGTAACAGTATGCAACTGGATGCGAACGGAAAACTCTGGTTCCTTTCGTATGGCGATTATGCAACGAGTGCTCCCGGCGCATTGATCCGAATCAACACAACGACGCACACGCCGGAAATGAATCTTCCATTCACCACCTTCGACAGCCCGACGCGATTGTGCATGAACGCAGCGCATGATTCACTTTATTACCTGAATTATGCAGTGATGAGAATGTCGATCAATGATGTGGCATTGCCCATCATTCCGTTCATTTCACAGGGCACTATGAATTTCTACGGATTGAATGTGAATCCTGCGAATGGAGACATTTATGTAACAGACGCTGTTGATTACAGTCAGCGCGGACATTTGGTTCGTTATTCTGTTAACGGAACGTTACTGGATAACAAGATCGTAGGCGTTATCCCGGGCGGGATCTATTTTTATTAGCGGTCAGTTATCCTTGCCGCTCTCATGAACGGGGAAATCCTTGATTTCCTCGTTTTTTTTGTCCATATTTATCTGCCTGCAAGTGTTGTCGGGTGTTATCACCCGACTGCGCACAGCTTCACCAAAACCAATTTTCGATGAAAAAAATTCTACTCGCCATGATCAGCCTTGCGTTACCGGCTGTCATGTTCTCACAAACTGCTTTTGCCGATTACCAGGATGGAAAGATCTGGTTTCGCGTCAATGATGATGTCCGGCTGGACATGTCGCTGAATGATGATCCGCATGATCTTCCGATCTCGGCTGTTCCTTTCCTGAACACGATCAAAAACGGTCACCAGTTCACACATCTTTCACGCCCTTTCTTCGCGGCGAAAAATTCGTCCATCCTTCAGCGCACATTCCTGCTCGAATTCTCTGATTTCACCAATGTGAACCAGATCATCGAAGCGATGCGCCAGACCGGGAAAGTGGTGTACGCCGAAAAAGTTCCGCTCGATCATGAGTGCATCGTCCCGAATGATCCTTCTTATGGTTCGCAGTGGCATCTTGCAACGGTGAACGCGGCATCGGCATGGAATTTCTTTTCCACCGGAAGTACGATCAGGATCGCGATCGTGGATAATGCGGTCGACCGCGCGCACCAGGATCTCTCCGGAAATCTCTGGGTGAATGCGGGTGAAATTGCTTCCAACGGAATTGATGATGATGGTGATGGTTACATCGATGACATCAACGGGTATGATGTTGCCGACAATGACAATAATCCGAATCCTCCGAACAATACATTCGATCACGGAACACATTGTGCGGGTATCGCCGATGCAAAAACAAATAACGCGATCGGTATCGCCGGAATGGGATACAGTTTGAAACTGATGGCGGTGAAAGCAACTGCCAACAGCGCATCTGCAAGTTCTGTGACGAACGGATATGATGGAGTAGTGTACGCCGTTTCTGCAGGTGCTGATGTCATCAGCATGTCGTGGGGCGGATCATCCAGCTCTACAACTGCACAGAATATCATCACCTGGGCAAGTCAGCAGGGATGTATTCTTGTCGCGGCTGCCGGAAATAACAACACCAACACGATGTTCTATCCTGCAGGTTACACGGAATGTATCGCGGTTGCAGCAACGAACAGTAATGACACGAAAGCGAGTTTCTCCAATTACGGAAGCTGGGTTGACATTTCCGCACCGGGAAATAATATTTTCTCAACGCTTCCTTCGAATCAATACGGAAACATGTCCGGAACATCGATGGCTTGTCCACTCGTTGCGGGTCTGTGCGGCTTGATGCTTTCCCTGAATCCTTCACTCACGCCAACCGATGTGAGAAATTGTCTCAGTTCTTCCGCTGTCAATATCAACGCGATGAATTCTTCTTATATCGGTCAACTCGGTGCCGGAAGAATTGATGCGAACGCTGCGATGTCGTGCATTTCATCCACGCTTTCATGGCCTCCGAACGCATTGTTCACGGCGAATGTTACCACGGTTACTGCAGGCGGCTCCGTGAATTTCACCGATCAGTCTGTTTACAACCCAACAACATGGTCATGGACATTCTCCGGCGGAACTCCTGCTTCCTATGTCGGACAAAATCCGCCAGCGATCACTTACAGTACACCCGGAACCTATAACGTATCATTGACCGTTACCAATGCGAATGGAACCGATACGCAAACCAATACGAATTACATCACGGTCACTGCGGCGAGTGGTTGCACGAAAGTGAATCTGCCTGCACCAGCTGGTTGGACGCCGGTGAATTATTACACGGGCTCTTCCGTTGGACAGAATGGATGGATCAACGGAGTGAACATCAATGCGGAAAAGCAGAAAGCGATGTATTTCGATGAGTCAACACAACCTTACACGATTCTGAATAATGTCTGGGTTGCTTTCGGCCTCGCTTACACGACCAACCAGGCGAAGATCGTTCCTTGTCATATCTACGACGGAACAAGCGGAACTCCGGGAACACTTCTCGGAACAGTGAATACGACGATGGGACAGATCATGAGTGATGTGGCGGGAAATTATTACACCGAGTTCTCCTTCGTGAACAGCCCTGTTACACTTCCTGCTTCCAAGAAAATTTTTGTGAGTATCGATCTCACCAATCTCAATTGGGCAACCAGTCACGACACACTTTCTATCGTGAGTAACACGAATGGACAAACGACCGCGCCAATTCCGATCTGGGAACAGCAGAGTAACAACAGCTGGCACCAGTACACCACCGCAGGTTCGTGGAATCTGAGCGCATCGCTTTACATTCATCCATTCCTCACCGATGCGAATTCCGTTGCGACGATCGCTGCTTCTCCGCTCACACTTTGCGCAGGAAATGCGGTTTCATTCGACGCGACAGGTTCTACGTATGAAGACACGCTGTTGTGGTATTTCCCCGGCGGATCTCCTGTGACTTCGAACAATATCATTCAGCAGACACTTTATCAGAACGCCGGGAATTACCAGGGAATTCTCTACATCATTGGTGGAGGATGTCATCTCTTTGATTCCGCGTTCGTGAATATTACGGTGAATGCGAATCCAACGATTGCTGTTACGCTCAATCCGAGTACTTCAACAGTTTGCTCCGGAACACCAGTTACCATGTCGGCGACAGGTGCGAGCACTTATGCCTGGAGTCCGTCCACGTACCTGAGTGCGACAACGGGTTCGAGTGTCACATCTACGCCTACGGCGAGTATTGCTTACAACCTCCAGGGAACAGGCGCGAATGGATGCGTGAGTAACACGACGATCAATATTGATGTGGATGATCCACCGACAGCCGCCATCACGGAAAGTGCAACGAATGTTTGTCCGGGACAACCTGTTGTATTTGATGGATCGGGAAGTTCGAGTGCAACAGGATTCAGCTGGACCTTCACAGGAGGAAACCCCGCGAGTTCCTCTGCTTCGAGTGCGACGGTCACATACAGCACGGTAGGAACATATACGGCGACATTGACAGTGACGAACGCCTGCGGAACAAATACGATTTCTTCGCAGACGATCAACGTGGGCTGCATGGGAATTGATCCTGTCGCGATCACCGATCCAACTGCGTTCTACAATTCAGAAATGCAGCAGGTGGAAATTCAATTGCCATCTTCGAATGACGGATACACCGTTTGTATCTATGACAATCTCGGCCAGATGGTGAAAGGTGTCTCCACAAAGAACACGAAAGAAAATCTTTCCGCTTCCGATCTCGCTGCCGGAGTTTATACGGTGACGATGACAAATGCGAACGGAGTGCACTCGATGAAGTTTGTGAAATAAGCCACAGATTACACTGATTATCACAGATGGAGTCCCGGTCAGAAATGATCGGGACTTTTTTCTTCGAGATACTTGATAAGATCCTCAAGCATAAAACCCACTTCCTTCTTCTGTTGCCTTCTGATAAACGTAATCACAAACCAAACCGGTAAAAGAAAAAGAAATAGTATGCAATACACGACTAATAAGTGTGTCAAACCTCCTTTACTTCCCGAAGCAAGACCGATGATCGCGTTAGACAGGAACAAAACGATTAAGATGATCAGCAAGAATTTCGCCGGAGCATTTAATTTACTGACGTACTGAATAGTTGTGCTGTCTGTTTCCTTTTTGAGATTACAGGTTGAATTCCTGTATGTGAAACTGAACCATTGCCCTTTCCGCGTGATACGAAATTGATCATGATGAATCAATAGATTGGTTTTTGATACAGAAAACAAGAATCGAAGCTCGCCCCAAACCGAGTCCGGGAATGATGTATGCTCAATTGATCTCAACCTCGAGAGAAACTCTTCTGGTGACAATTTAGTATGAAGCTCACCCTGGTTCATTTCACTTCAAAATCCAGCAACTTCTGTTCACCGATATATCCTTCCAGGCGATCTCCGATCTTCACCGGTCCTACTCCTTCGGGAGTTCCGGTAAAAAGATAATCCCCTTTTTTGATCGTGAAGAATTGCGAAGCGTAGGCGACGAGTGCATCGAATTTGAAGATGAGGTCTTTTGTATTTCCTCTCTGCACAGTTTTTCCATTGATGTCGAGACGGAAATCAATATTGTAGAGATCGGGAAAGCTGTGGACCGGCAAGAATTTTCCAAGCGGCGCCGAGAAGTCGAACGCTTTCGCTTTTTCCCAGGGCAATCCTTTCTCCTTGCATTTCATCTGCAGATCGCGCGCGGTGAAATCAATTCCCAAACCGATCTCGGTGTAATAACGGTCCGCGAATTGTTTGTCGATATGCTTTCCCATCTTTTCAAACTTCAGCACAATTTCAATTTCGTGATGAAGATCTTTCGTGAATTCCGGGTAATAAAAAGGTTCACCGGATTTGAGATAAGCTGTTTCGGGTTTGAGAAAAAGAACAGGCTCTGTCGGAACAGGCGAGTTCATTTCCTTAGCGTGTTCGGCGTAGTTTCTTCCGATGCAGATAAACTTCATATAGAATTACAAATTACTAGATTACAAATTACAGAATTCTCATCTCCTCATATTCTCAACTCCTCAAATTCCATCAGCACATCGTCTCATCAGCAAATCAGCACATTATTTTTTCATGCCCAACCTGATCTGCGTGATCACTTTCTTCGTGTACAACGGAAAATCCCCATTCATCATCCAGGTGTAATAACTCGGTTCTCTTTCGAAAACTTCTGTCACTGGTTTCTGGTTGTGCTTTCCGAAATTGAAAACAGGAATTCCTTTGGCGTTGTATACAATTCTTCCGAGCAGATCCACATTGTTCGTGCGCGAGGAAAAGTCAGAGAGAAAATCCACGTCCGGTTTCAGAATCTCGTAACGTTCAAGTTGAGCTTCAAGAATCTCAAACGTCGCGTTGATGTCCGCTTCGGCTGAGTGTGCATTCTCGAGTGGTTTTCCGCAATAGAACTGATAAGCAGCAGCAAGCGTACGTTGTTCGAGCTTATGAAAAATATTCTGCACATCGACCAGTTTCCGCTTCGTGACATCGAATTCGATCTCGCAACGCAGGAATTCTTCGGCGAGCAACGGAATATCAAACTTGTTGGAATTGTATCCGCCGAGATCAGAACCTTCGATGAACGTGTTGAGTTCAACCGACAATTGTTTGAACGTCGGACAATCCTTCACATCAGCATCGGAAATTCCGTGAATGGCGGTCGTCTCCGGTGGAATAGGAATCGTCGGATTGATGCGCATGGTTTTCGATTCACGGTTTCCGTTCGGATGGATCTTGAGCATTCCGAGTTCGATGATGCGGTCGGAAGCGACGTTGACTCCTGTAGTTTCGAGATCGATGAAGACGATGGGGCGGGTGAGCTGTAGTTTTTTCATATAAAGTATTGCTGAATGATGGAGGTGATCTCTTTTTGAATTTTCTTATTTCCGCACACAAATGTTTTTCCGAAGACAGGATCGTTACCCCCGTTGAATTCGCTGGTGAATCCGCCGGCTTCTTCCACGAGAATTTTTCCGGCTGCTACATCCCACGGACTCAGGTTGTATTCGTAGAACGCATCGAACCTTCCGCAAGCGACGTAAGCGATATCTGTTGCTGCAGAGCCCGGGCGACGGATGCCGCGTGAATGCAGTTGCAGGTAAGAAAACAACTGAACATATTTTTCATGTTCATCTTTTCCCGCATAAGGAAAACCGGTTCCAAGCAAACAGTTTTTCAATTCTGATTCAGTTGAAACACCGATCTTCTCACCGTTCATCCACGCGCCGCCATTTTTGTAAGCGTAAAAACATTCATCCATGTTGATCTCGTAGATCACACCAGCGAGAATTTCTTTTCCGTCGGCGAGTGCGATGGAAGTTGCATAGAATGGAATGCCGTGAACGAAATTGGTCGTGCCGTCGAGCGGATCGATGATCCAGTTGAAACGATCGGATTTTCTGTCGCCGGTATTTTCTTCGCCAATGATCCCCGGGACATTCCAGATGCGCGTCAAACCTTCAATGAATTTTTCTTCTGCAGTTTTATCGACGTAAGAAACCAATCCCGCGTGTTGTTTTTCTTCCACACTGGCGGAACTGAATTTCTTTTTTTCTTCCCGGATGAATTGGCCGACCTGCATACTCAGCATCTGCATTTCTCCGCAGAGTAATGCAAGATCAGGAGTGCTGCTGTCGAAGAGCGGACTCATGCCTGTTCCGGAACAGTTTGTGAATCTGATTCAGGATGAGGTTGCGGATCAGATGGAGGTTCTGCTGAAGGTGG
>DATJEX010000397.1:0-6506 GCA_035496135.1 Bacteroidia bacterium | reverse complement strand
TTGAGGAGATGAGAATGCTATTCCGTAATTGTAACCATTTTTTACAAAGATTCTCATCTCCTCAACTTCTCATCTCCTCAACTCCTCGCATTCTCCCATTGATTTTCCTATCTTTACCAAACACACATTTCCATTATGAACAGCGCTTCTTCCACTATGACAAAACCGCGTGCAGTGAGCCGGATGGCTGAATCATTGATCGGGTCGGAGATCATCAAACTTGCCGCCGAGATCAACGAGAAGATCAAGAACGGCGAGACCGTTTACAATTTCACCATCGGCGATTTCAATCCGAAAATTTTCCCGATCCCCGCTGGACTGAAGAAAGAGATCATTGAAGCATATAACAACGACGAAACGAATTATCCCGCTGCCGATGGAATGCTCGATCTGCGTAAAGCGGTGTCGAATCTCATTGAGAAAAGACAGGGATTGAAATACGCGACCGACGAAATTCTCATTGCCGGCGGAGCACGTCCTGTGATTTACGCGATCTACAGAACGATCGTGGAGCCCGGCGATAAAGTTCTGTTCCCGGTTCCTTCATGGAATAATAATCATTACACGCATCTTACGACAGGAGATTATTCCAACCAGGTGTTCGTGGAAACTTCTCCTGAAAATAAATTCATGCCCACTGCAGCCGAACTTGCTCCGCATCTGAAAGACGTCGCATTGGTTGCTGTTTGTTCGCCGCTCAATCCGACAGGAACGACTTTCTCGCAGAAAGATCTTTCTGAAATATGTGATCTCATTCTTGCGGAGAACAAACGCCGCGGGCCCGATAAAAAACCATTGTACCTGTTGTATGATCAGATCTACTGGGCACTCACGTTCGGAACCGTGAAACATTACGATCCTGTTTCACTTCGTCCGGAAATGCGTCCGTACACGATCTTCGTCGATGGAATTTCAAAATCACTCGCTGCAACCGGTGTTCGTGTTGGCTGGTCGATGGGACCGAAAGTGATCATCGACAATATGAAATCCATTCTCTCGCACGTGGGGGCGTGGGCGCCGAAAGCGGAACAGGTGGCTACGGCAAAATTCCTTTCGAATCTCGATCAGTATGACGCGTTTCTTTCTGATATCAAAACCAAAGTAAATGCGCGTCTTGTTGCATTCCACAACGGAATTCAGAAACTGAAACAGAAAGGCTATCGTGTCGATTCCATTGCGCCGGAAGCAGCTATCTATCTTACGATCCGTTTCAACCTGCACGGGCAGAAAACGGCGGATGGAAAAGTTCTCGAGACAACAAAAGATGTCACCAAATATATTCTCGATGAAGCGAAGATCGCCGTAGTTCCATTCTACGCGTTCGGTTCTTCGCCCGACTCCAGCTGGTATCGTCTCTCCGTTGGCACCTGCAAACTGGAAGAGATGGACACGATCATTGCCAGTCTTGAAAAAGCACTCGAGAAACTTTCCTGAAACTATTTGCGTTAAAAACTGCGGAATAAAAATTCCCGGATGAAAAACAACCGTTATTGCGTCATCATGGCTGGTGGAGTCGGAACAAGATTCTGGCCCATGAGCCGTTCCAATCATCCGAAACAATTCATCGATGTTCTCGGAACAGGTGAAACACTGCTGCAGGCCACATTCAGCCGGTCGAGGAAGATCTGTCCTGCAAAAAATATTTACGTCGTTACCAACGAGAGTTATCGTGCGCTGGTGAAAGAACAATTGCCTGATCTTCCCGAAGAAAATATCCTGTGCGAACCTGCGAGAAAGAATACCGCTCCCTGCATCGCCTACGCCACGTGGAAGATCCACAGCATGAATGCCGATGCGGTGATCCTCATCGCTCCTTCCGATCATCTCATCACGAAAGAAGAGACGTATGTGAAAGCGATCAAATCGTGCATGACGGTCGCTGCTTCGGAAGATGTGCTCTTCACTATCGGCATCAAACCTACGCGTCCCGACACCGGGTATGGTTACATCCAGTTCGTGGAAACGGAAAAACCGTACAAGGACAAACGCATCAAGAAAGTGAAAACATTCACCGAGAAGCCCGATCTCGACATGGCGAATTTCTTCCTGCAGAGCGGCGACTTTCTCTGGAACGCCGGAATTTTTGTCTGCAGTGTGAACAGCATGAAGAGCGCATTTGAAAAGCTCGCACCGGAAATGGCCGCTATCTTCAACGAAGGGCACGGCAAGTGGAATACAAAAAAGGAAAATGCTTTCCTGAAAGACGCGTATGGAAGATGCAAGAGTATTTCCATCGATTACGCCATCATGGAAAAAGCAAAAAATGTTTTAGTACGTTCTTCCATCATCGGCTGGTCCGATCTCGGAACATGGGGCTCGCTCTACACGCACATCAAACGCGATGAACATCATAATGCTGTTGTTGGAAAACACGTGATGCTGTACGATTCAAAGAACTGCATCGTGCACGTTCCGAAAGACAAACTCGTTGTACTCGAAGGGCTCGATGATTATATCGTGGTGGAGTCGGACAATATTCTGCTCGTGTGCAAGAAGCAGGATGAACAGCAGATCAGAACATTTGTCAATGACGTGAAGAGTGCGAAGGGGGACAAGTTCGTGTAATGTGCTGATGAATAATGTGCCGATTAATAATTAGCACATTATTCATCAGCACATTATTAATTCTCTGGAAAGAATTAACCTTTTTTATTCTTTCCACCTGTTTCAACTCGTCTACATTTGATCCAACAAATCACAACAACCATGAAAACAAAATTCCTTTTTCTCTCCGTATTCGCAATAATTATCTGCGCCGCTTCAAACCTCTCTGCGCAGACCATCACCAACTCCGGTTATTCCACGACTGGCTACATCAAATCAGATGGAACGATCGAGAACTCCTCTTACTCCACTGTCGGTTACATCAAAGACGATGGAACGATTGAGAATGCGAGCTATTCCACCATCGGTTATATCAAGAGTGATGGAACGATCGAAGACGCGAGCTATTCTACGGTCGGTTATGTGAAAGAAGACGGTACAGTAGAAAATGCTTCTTACTCCACTATCGGTTATGTAAAATCAGACGGTACAGTGGAAGACGCAAGTTATTCCACGATCGGTCATGCCGATGGAGTTCCGCAGACCTGGGCAGCGGTGGTGTTCTTTTTCTTCAAATTTGACTGAGGGAACGAATTACTAATCGCGCGAATATTCGAATTGGAATATGAGAATTTGAGGAGTTGAGAATTCTGCTGGATATCTGATGTTATTCCCGAATAGCCTCCTCATATTCTCATCTCCTCACCTCCTCCACTTCAATTCTCCGGGTCGAAAATGGTGAATGAATAAGAATACGTCTTCGCAACACCATCTACTTTCACACCGGTAATATTCACTGTCACTTTCTTCTCCAGCAATCCAAGGTCTTTGAATGCCGCTTTCTTCTCGTTCATATCAAAGTAATTGTAATCGAAATCTTCCTTGATCTGCGGCAACGACCAGACCAGTGTCGGATCACCGTAGAGCTGTTCGTTTCTCGATATCACTCCGCAGGGAATATGCGTTCCGCCCGCGTTGATGTTCACCACCGCATCCGTGAAATCGGCTCCACCGGGAACAGCGAAACTCCATTTCTGGAAAACAACTTCGTAGGGAATATATCCGCTGGATGGATAAGCGAAATACGCAGGAACATTTCCGTGAAATGAAACAGTGTCATCAAAATCATTCGGCATCACTTTCAACGCATACGTTCCATCGGTAATTCCCAATCCCACTTTGGTCAGTCCGGAAAAAAGAATCCACCGCCGGTGGCCGCAATCCGGATTCGTCGCATCGCCATCTTCCACTTCATCAATTATCAGATCGCGGATGGAAATTCCTTCGAACATGGAAAGATTGCTTGTCCCCGCCCCGGTCTTTCCATCTGCCGAATAACATTTCATCGTCGGCTTCGGATCATGGTCAAGATCATTCGACGCGTACATCATAAGCGCTGCCGCCTGCGCGTATTTATTCCAGGAAGAATCAATGATAATGTCGTCGTGAATTCCCGCGAGGCGCCGGAAATAATTGATGCGCTTCAGCAATTTCGCGTAAACACTCCCCGGAACTTTTCCCGGTTTGCAGGAAGAAGTACTTCCGGTCCAGTGTAATTCATCGGAAGAATTGAATTGCGTATCGGTGATGGAAGTTTTAAAATCGTCGGCGGCCTTTTTCCGCAATATCGCGTCATCGTCAATGATGGTGAACGCTTCCAGCAGGAAAACGAAAAAGAGAAAAGAGAAAATTACAGCTGCTGATTTCTTCATTGCGGACGGAAGATCACTGGATCGGTTTCTTGTAATGGCCGGGCGCGTAGCCTCGATAACCTCCCGAAAGATATCCATCAATTCTCAAGCCAAAGATCTGGTTCTTCGGAGTAAGGTCCATGAAGAAACAGGCGCCATAGCCCGTGGAATAATCGATCTTTTTGTCGAATTGGAATTCAGTGTAAAAACCGAATTGCCGCAATGGATTCACGATGTACACATCAGGTGGATAAGCGAAACGGCGTTGTGATGAGTAAGAAGCGTCGAGCACGATCGCATAACTGTACTTTTCATTCTGGTGCCGGATGGGAATATAGCCCATGTGCACATTCTCATTGTTCCACAAACCATACGACTGGCCCGAAACCAATCCCCCGCCGTTGAAATAGATCTGCTTGATGTGAAAATTGAAATCAATACCGAACGCGAGCTGGAAATACGGATTGTTGGTCAGCAAACATGATCCAACGCCGAACGTCACGTAATTATCCCACACGCGGTACTTCTTGTCTCCGACGATGATCTCCTGTTTGAAATTCGGACGCGTTTTGGTCACAACGGACGAAGTATCCTGCGCGGAAATTTTTCCGGCAGAGACAAATAAAAAAAAGAAAAGTAAAATGACGGGGCCGATCCTTCGCATATCACGATAAAGATAAAGAAGATGATGCAGAACAGGGCTGCCTCTTGTGAAACAGAAATGACCAATTGCGCAATTACCAATTACCAATGTCAAAATTGAGCATTGGACAATTGGCCATTGGTAATTATTTGAGTGAGCCAACCATATCTTCCGGCCGCACCCACTGATCGAATTGTTCTGCGGTGACATGACCGAGTTCGATCGCCGCCTGCTTCAATGTTTTCCCTTCCTTGTGCGCCTTCTTCGCGATCTCCGCCGATTTGTAATAACCAATGTGTGTGTTGAGCGCGGTCACGAGCATGAGCGAATTCTCCATGTGCATTTTGATGATCGGCAGATTCGGTTCAATTCCATCCGCACATTTTTCCGCGAATGAAACGCAGGCATCACCAAGCAGTCTTGCACTCTGCAACACATTCGCCGCGATCAATGGTTTGTACACGTTCAATTCGAAATGGCCCTGCGATCCGCCAATGGAAACCGCCACATCATTTCCCATCACCTGCGCGCACACCATCGTGAGCGCTTCCGGTTGTGTAGGATTCACTTTGCCCGGCATGATGGAAGAACCCGGTTCATTATCCGGAATGATTATTTCGCCAATTCCTGAGCGTGGACCTGAACTGAGAATACGGATGTCATTTCCGATCTTCAGCAATGCAACTGCAGAACGCTTGAGTGCCCCGGAAAGTTCAACCATTGCATCATGCGCTGCGAGCGCTTCAAATTTATTCGGCGCAGTGATAAAAGGAAGTTTGGTGAACTCCGCGATCTTTTTCGCCACGAGTACATCATATCCTTTCGGCGTATTCAATCCTGTTCCCACCGCTGTGCCGCCGAGCGCGAGTTCACGCACCATTTCCAGTGCGCTTTTTATCGCACGGATACTGTTCGTGATCTGCTGCACATACCCTGAAAATTCCTGGCCGAGTGTGAGTGGTGTCGCATCCATGAAGTGCGTGCGACCTGTTTTCACGACGTTGTTCCATCCTGCCGCTTTCTTCGCCAGCGAATCACGCAGGCGTTCCAATCCGGGAATGGTCACTTCGCTCACGAGTTTGTAAGCGGCGATGTGCATCGCCGTCGGGTATGTATCATTGGAAGACTGCGATTTGTTCACATCATCATTCGGGTTCAATATTTTTTTCTCATCGGTGAGTTTTCCGCCGCTGATCACGTGCGCGCGGTATGCGATCACTTCATTCGCGTTCATGTTGCTCTGCGTGCCCGAGCCGGTTTGCCAGATCACGAGCGGGAACTGGTCATCAAGTTTGTGCGCAAGAATTTCATCGCAGACCTGCGAAATGAGATCGCGTTTGGCAACATCCAGCACGCCGAGATCGGTGTTGGCATGTGCGGCTGCTTTTTTGAGATAAGCGAACGCATAAATAATTTCTTTCGGCATGCTCGCTTCCGGCCCGATCTTGAAATTATTTCTCGAGCGTTCGGTTTGTGCACCCCAGTATTTATCGGCGGGAACTTTTACCTCGCCCATGGTGTCTTTTTCGATGCGGTAGTTGCTGGTTGCTGTGGTCATGGTATTATTGGTTAAATGGACAGGACTAAGTCCTGTCCTTGGTGATTAGAGTATATCCAGGATCTTTTCC
>DATJEX010000396.1:0-2562 GCA_035496135.1 Bacteroidia bacterium | reverse complement strand
GATCATGGGCGCAAATATAGTTGGGAGAACGGAGTTAGGCGTTCGGAAACAGGAAAATTTCCCAACTCCTGACGGCTAACTCCTAACTTTACCGGATGGAGTTCGATCTTATCTCAGATTACAAACCAACCGGCGATCAACCGCAGGCGATCAAACAGCTCGTGGAAGGTTTGAAAAGTGATACGAAGTATCAGACATTGCTTGGAGTGACCGGTTCCGGAAAAACATTCACCATCGCGAATGTCATTGACAAAGTGCAGCGGCCAACGCTCGTGCTGAGCCACAACAAAACGCTCGCGGCGCAATTGTACAGCGAATTTAAACTCTTCTTTCCCGAAAACGCGGTGGAGTATTTCGTTTCCTATTACGATTACTATCAGCCCGAAGCCTATCTCGCTTCATCCGATACGTATATTGAAAAAGATCTTTCCATCAATGATGAAATTGAGAAATTAAGATTGAGCGCCACTTCTTCCCTGCTCTCCGGCCGTCGTGATGTGATCGTCGTTTCTTCGGTATCCTGTATTTATGGTATCGGAAATCCGGCGGAGTTCCAGCAGAACGTCATCCGCATCCAGCAGGGACAAAAACTTTCGCGCAATAAATTCCTGCATCAACTCGTCATCGCACTTTATTCCAGGACAGAAGCGGAATTCACGCGTGGAAATTTCCGTGTGAAAGGAGATACGGTTGACATCAATCTCGCTTATGCCGATCACTCCGTGCGTGTTTATTTTTTCGGCGATGAAATAGAAGAGATCGAAACGTTTGAAACTTCGACCGGGCGGGTGATCCAGAAATTCGACAGCATGAATATCTTCCCGGCGAACATCTTCGTCACTTCACCCGACACGATGAAAGGAGCGATCTGGGCGATACAACAGGACATGGTGAAGCAGGTGGAATTCATGAATTCCATTGGGAAAACGATCGAGGCAAAACGGCTCGAAGACCGTGTCACGTACGACCTGGAAATGATGCGCGAACTCGGCTACTGTTCCGGAATTGAAAATTACTCGAGATATTTTGACGGACGCCAGGCGGGTGCACGGCCTTTCTGCCTGCTCGATTATTTTCCGGATGATTACCTGATGGTGATCGATGAAAGCCACGTCACCGTTTCACAGGTCCGCGCGATGTATGGTGGTGACCGTTCACGCAAAGAAGCTTTGGTTGAATATGGTTTCCGTTTGCCTTCCGCGCTTGATAACCGCCCACTGAAATTCGATGAGTTTGAATCGATGCAGAACCAGGTGATCTACGTGAGCGCGACACCGGCCGATTATGAACTGGAAAAAAGTGGCGGCATTGTGGTGGAACAGATCATTCGCCCAACAGGATTGCTCGATCCGCAAATTGAGATCCGTCCAAGCAAAGGACAAGTGGACGATCTGCTCGATGAAATTCACAGGGTGGTGGAAAAAGACGAGCGCGTTCTTGTCACCACATTGACAAAACGGATGGCGGAAGAACTCACCAAATATTTTACAGGGCTTGGCGTGCGCTGCCGGTATATTCATTCGGATGTGGAAACACTCGATCGTGTTGAGATCCTGCAGGACCTCCGCAAAGGATTGTTCGACGTGCTTGTTGGAATTAATTTGCTGCGTGAAGGACTCGATCTTCCGGAAGTTTCACTGGTGGCCATTCTCGATGCGGACAAAGAAGGATTCCTGCGTTCCGAAAGATCGCTCGTGCAAACGGTGGGACGCGCAGCGAGAAATATCAATGGTAAAGTGATCATGTACGCCGATCGTATCACTGATTCGATGGCGAAAACCATTTCGGAAACAGATCGCCGCCGTAAAAAACAGATCCAGTATAATTTCGAACATCACATCACACCGCGCCAGATCATGAAGTCAAAAGACGCGTTGTCGAATGTGCTGGAACTGACGAGAGGAAAGAAGACCGACATGAAATATTATGTGGAAGGAGAATTCAGGCCGGAGAATATCGCAGCCGAACCGGTTTACCACTACATGACGAAGGAACAGTTGCAGAAAGCCGTTCAGCAGGTGAAAAGGAACATGGAAGCTGCCGCGAAGGATATGGATTTCATCGAGGCGGCGAGATTACGGGATGAAATGTTCGCGCTGGAGAAGCTGATCAAGGAGAAAAAATAAAAGGGAACGAATTCCTAATCTTCCCGAATATCCGGATAATTTGTAATTGGCATATTCGTGCAGATTTGAAATTCGTTCCCTATTCGCATAAAAAAGGCCCTCATTCCTGAGAGCCCTTTACCAAGACGTTCAACGACTTTTAGTAAGTCATGAAAGTTGTATTATGCTTGATGCGTTTGTTACGCTGTTTTTTCTGGTGCATTGATCCGCAGGCATGTTTCTGTCCACATGATTCAGCAAAAAATCCTACAGCTGAGAAGGCGAGGATCGCGATGATTGCTTTTCCGGCGATATTTCTTTTGATTGACTGGAGCATTTGAGGTCGGTTTTTGTGTTTGTGCATTACAATATTAAGACAAATCCGTCTTAAAAACAAGGTGTTGGTAAAATGTTGAATAGGTTTTCTCCGTTCGATCGGACACCGGATAATAGACAT
>DATJEX010000395.1:0-19533 GCA_035496135.1 Bacteroidia bacterium | reverse complement strand
AGATCTTTCACATGGAAAAGCTGTGAGAGAAAATTCGCCAGCAGCTGATCATAGAACAACAGGAATGCTTTCAGTTGTTTGGCCTGCGCTCTTCTCTTCGTGTCTGCAGTGGCAGGAAGGCCGGGCGTACTGATGCCGTACGTGAGCGGGAATTCTTCCTGGATGCTGTAATAATTCTGGATGTCTTTGTATTCGCCCGGTTCAGGATGAATATCATAATCGGGATTCTCGATTTTCTGCGGACGGTCTGTTGCTTCCAATTGATCCAGAATCTCCTGCATTTTCACCTCGTTCGCGCGATAAGGAAGATCTTCCTTGAAGTAAAGCATCTTCGATTTCTCAGTTGTCAACCGCGGAACGTAATTCTTGTCGAGCGGAACTTCGAGGCACCATCTTACGGTTTCGACCGTAATATTGTCAATGTTGTCGAGCGGAATACCGGCGATCTGCAGGCGTTTGATCGCGATGACACCGGGAATGTCTGAGATGATATTGATGAGATCAGAAACGTGGATCACTTTTCTGCGCTCCGCGAGTTTCAGTTCCGCATCATCAATGAAACCATGCTGCAGTAATGGCCCTTCGAAGATCTGATCGGTGGTATATCCTTTATCATACATCTCCGAAAGACTGTAGAAGGTGACAGCGGGATCGAGAAAATTCTCAACGGCATGGAAAATCTCCGCTTCCACCTGTTCTACTACCGCGTTATTCTCAATGTCGATCTCTGCGCAGAGGGCGATCTCGTCCACCTTGATCGCGTTGTAACGGAAAAAGTCTTCACCAAGATTCCGGTTCGCCATCAAACGCGCGTGGACAGCCGCTACGATCTCTTTGATCTTCTCTACTTTTTTCTGGTAAGTGAGTATGAGCGCGTCAACGCCTGTGTAAATGACTTCGTTGATCTCATCATTCACCGTGTTGAATTGCCCCGCAGGCAGGAAGTTGAAAGTGAATGAAACCCACGCATCACCCGAAACAGGAAGCAGTCCGTAAGAGTCGATGCCGTATTGTTCAGGCAGACCTATGAATTGCATGGTTATGCCGCGCATGCCTTTGCGAATGCTGAGTGGATCTGTGAAGTCGATGCCCGCATCATCCCAGGCGGGGAATTCAATTTCAAATTTGATCTGCACTCCATTGAGCGGAGCGGGAAGATCATCACCTGGCAGATTGGTGAAATGCAATTTGACAAGGCCTTCGAGCACATTCGTGTTCAGATCGCCGAGGAGTTCGCATGAACTGAATTCCAGAAGTACATTGTAAAGCACTTTAGGAAGTTCGCGCGTTACGTTCGGGTCAGGTTGGGTGTATGTAAGCGTGCGGTTGGGTTGATCAACGTAAAACGGAATTTCGTTATCCTTTGATCTTTCTATCCATGCATTCCGTACGCCGATGAGATCGCAGCTAGTAGGATCTCCGGGTATTTCCACATCGATCATAAGTTTCCTGTAATCCTTGAAGGTCACAGGATAATTCGGCATGATCTCTTTGGCAGCGAAAAAATTCCTGATGTCTTCGGGAACATTAGGATCGGTGGTGAGGATATCCTTGATGTTGTAATTGGTTCGATAACCGAGATCGGTGATCGCGTATGCAAGCGCTTCGAGTATGGTAATGCCCGGATCATGTCGATTGTTATCCGTCCACACCTTTCCCGAAAGCTCCTGTATGTGCTTCAATCCTTCGGTGCGCAGCAATTCGTATTGCATGCTCTTGAAAGGAGGAGGCGCCTGTGATATGGTAATGCTATCGGCCATGATATATTGAACTTTACTTGCTGAAATGAATGATCGATTAATTCGCGGTGTGCTGATGTTCACCTGAGACGCCGTTTCCGTTCTCCAGCTGCGCACGTCCCTGCTGCTGCAGTTTTTCGATGAGTTCGTTCACTTGATTGTACGGAAGATTGCTGAGGGCCCTGAGGACAACATTCAGTTCGGTCACATTGAGATTGAGATTGATATTTTTCATCTGGAATATTTTTTTAAAGCTGAATTCATTACGGGGTTTCGAGCAGGCCGAGATTGATGAGCACTGTTTCAAGCGCATTGATCCGGTCACGCATGTTCTTGATGAGATCGTTCGTGGTATTGTCGCTGGTGTTCGGATCGTTCACATCCTTCAATGGAAGAAGATGACCCTGCCGATAGAGCTGAATGAGATTTCCGTCGCCGGTCATGAGATTGAAGACGGAAGTTGAGATCCCTCCCATGGTGATCTCCGAAGAGAAGACCTGGATGCCGGAGTTTGCAGTTGATCCCGGAATAGTTGTTGGCGCTTCTCCGCTCTGGATGGCGAGAACATTTGTTCCGTTCGCACCGACAAGAGGAAGTCCATTCAGATTACCGACGACAACACTTCCATTGAGGACAGCGGCAAGATTCGCGTTGTGATTCGATTGCCCGGAAACTTCTTTCACATAAAGGCCGACGTTGTTGGCAGCCGATGAACTCCACTGCCCGGTATTCTCGATGACAACACCTGCCCGTGTGAAAGCGGTATCCGGTGAAGGAGTAGTTGCTTCCGTTTTGAAAACCGCTGCCGCGCTGCTCGACTGAAATTCGCCGTTCTCATCAACGATGAGCGCGAAGTTCGGCGACTGAACACCAATGCCAACGCGCGGGTTTCCGGCAGCAGTGTCGTAATAGATCTGTCCACTGATCGCGCCTGCTGTCCAGAATCCGTCTGTTACTGTTTGTGTGGTGAGCGATCTCCAAACACCTCCTTTGTAAACCATGAGGTCGGCTACGGCACCCGGGTTCGTGTGCCAGCGCACGGTGCCTTCGGCGGGCGCATCCGAGATCGAATCACCGAACGTGACAGCTCCATTCACATCGAGTCTTTCAGCAGGAGTTTTCCCGAGACCAACGAGTCCGTCATTTGTAATCGTGAGTTTCTTATCTGTCGCAAGTCCGTTGTGGATGATGATATCTCCACCGAGAGGTTGCAGTCCGAGTGGTGTCGCTGTGAGTCCTATTGTGCTTCCGCCTCCGACATACGCACCAGTGCGTGCCTGGATCTGGAAACTGTCGAGTGCAAGATTGGTTCCGATGATAGGACCGGAAAGAATGATACCTGTGTTTTCTGAAAGTCCAACATTGCTCTCCACGTCTGTGCGGGTCACCTGCAGTGTTGCGTAAGGAAGTTTTTCATTGATGCCTACACGATAATAGGTGTTGGTCGGTGTCTGAATCGTAGGAAGAACTGTGATGCGTTCTACTTTGGTGGAACCAATCCGTTCGGCCACAGTGAAAGCACCAACGCGTGTTGTCACAACATTATCATCCACGTGCGCGAGCAGGTATCCGTCGTGTGCCGCTTCGAGATTGGTGACCATCGCACTCGTATAACCTCCATCATTCGCTCCGCGCACATGCAGTTTTTCCAATGGCGTCGTGGTGCCGATACCAACATTGCCCTGCGAAACAGAATCGATGAACAATCTGCTGGTGCTGATCCCCGAAGAAGAATCGTCGATGCTGAATCCCGGAACATCAAGTGTGGTAGGATTGAGATTGATGTTCCACTGCATCGAGTCGTCGTGACTCTTAAAGCAGATCATCTCGTCATTCTCATCCTGTCCTTTGATCGAAACGATGCACGATGGATTGGTGTCATTGAAACCGAAATAATTCTTCGGATCATCCGGTGTATGCGTAAGCCCGTCGTCGTGATAATTCAGGGCGGAGTCAATGACATCCTTGAAATCCTGTTCTGTAGGGATCTCGCCATCGAGGAATTTGCTGTATAAGTAACTTCTTGATTGTTCAGACATGGTTATTGCTGTTTAATTTTTTATTGAACTGTAAAATCTTTTTCAATGACCCAGAAGTCGACACCTTCGCGTGGTGAATGACCGATGATGAATGTTGTGCCGATCTGGTCAGCACCGATACCATTCTCAGGTGCCGGTGGTTTATCACCACAATCCGCGCAAGGCTGATCAGGATTGAGTATCGGTGTCACTACCAGGTTATCCACGCATTCGCAATCATCCGTTTCAAGAACGGTGATCTCGTGCTGAGGGAAAGAAGTGAGAACGGATGCTGATGTTGAAGTTTCCGCTGCTTCGATATTCTTGAGCACGATCGGCGGAATGTTCTTGCCCGCCGGAATGATCTGATCCATATTGAAGCAGGTCACAAAGTCGACATAAGGTCGTTCCTCAACGAAATTGATGATCATCGATTTGTGGATCACACCGCCGAAGACAATATCTTTTGTACCGTATGCCCATGGAGCCAGGAACTGCCTGATCTCGTCATTTAATTTCTGACCATAGAAACCTTTATCGAATCCGGGGAAGAAGCGGACGTTGAATTCCACTTTGATCTCTTCGAAGATCGGATTCCTGACGTGCAGCTCGCTGCATGGAGGATTGATCGTTTGAATGAATGCGCTGATCTCTTCCAGCGTGATGAGACTTGTTTTGGGTTGCAGCGGATCAACGGCATTCTTGTTGAGCAGGTTTGAAATGATCACAAGGGTGACGTGTCCGGGAACGAGTTCATTGATATCTGTGACTGAAGTGTAGCGCGTGTGATTGAGACATTTCACTTTGTAGATATCAGGGAACTGTTCGAGTACGAGATGTTCGTAATCCCAGATGGTGACCGCTCGGTTCTTGTGGCGCAGTCGTTCACTTACACGACGGTAGAATTCATTGCTCTGCTCTTTGATGTGTCCACCGAAAGAAGCGTAGGGTTGACTCACTTTTTCTATCGCAGCGTCAGAGTCGACAAAATCCTTTATCGTTTCGGCGGGCAATGCTTTGCGGAGATGATCGGGATCGTTACCGTTGTCTGCAAATGATGCTGTCACAGCCTGCGCTACAACATTCACAAGATCGCACACTGCAGCGGAGTCGTGTTCTACCGACGCACGCAGCCAGAAAAGTCCGGACGGCAGCGCGGTGTTGTCGCTGTTGAACAGTTTGGCGAGATCGAAAGTGATGATGCCGGAAGTGAGCAGTCCGTTGGAAGTATCGGATATGATGCGCAGTTGTTCGAATTCATACCATTCGTTATTGTAGAGATAACTCCACTTCACCGGTTGCTTTTCAAGATCCGGATCGGCGCTTCCTTCGGCGACCTTCAATAAGAGTGACAAGGTCTGCGGGGGCTCGAGCGCGCTTACACCGATGTAAAGATTTCCCTCGTCATTGTACTGAGGAAGCAGGTTGAGCACCGGGGATAATTTTGTGATGAATGGATGATTCTCGGCGACACCGAACGGCATCACGTGATAGAATTGTTCCACTCTTGAATTGTAATCCGCTTCGTTGGTCGCGTCACTTGTCTGGCGGGTAAGATTGATGGTTTCGGAAGACCTGTAGTTCACCGAGATCTCTTTGACCGTTGGCGTGTAAGGTTCATTCGGCAATCCAACCGTAGCGCCGGGAGTGGCAAGAGATGTCGCGGTAGTTCCCTTTGCTACCCAGATCGCCTGTTGCGCATACGAATTCTGGAAGATGCTGTGACCGAAATCAACATCCGCAAGTGTCATTCGCAAAAAGCCTTTCTGCGTTGTTGCTCCGAATTCCGAAACTTCCGCCATCTCCGGATCACGCGGAACATTATTAAGCGATCCGGTATTGATCGTCATGGTGATGTCCGAAGCGACAGGAGTGATCACCGTGTGGCCGACAAGTTTGGAGTCGGAATTGAAAAGGCGGTAACCACTGTTGGAATTATTCAGTGGAGCCCACGAACGTTTGTCAAGTAAGGCGATATCAACGTTGAAGTTTCCTGTTGCGCGTTTGTCATCTTCATCAAAGGGAAGATAATTGCGGTAATAATCCTGGAAACCATTCGGTGCGATGGAATCATTGGGCAAACCGTGCCAGGTGATATTGACATCGATCTCTTCGAGTTTCTTCTGGAAGATCTCGTTGCTGCCGATGTAGAAAGTGGAACCGACAACAGGCTGACTTCCGAAAAGCTGAAAAGGTTTTTCAGTCGCAAGTACGGTTTCTTCACTCTGCACGATGATGTTCTTCACGTCGATCACATCAACATCCAGTTTCGCCGAGAAAATATTCTTCGAACTGAGATCCCTGTAGATGTAGGGAGATGCGACATGATTCGTGTTCAGAACGAGCTTTACAACCGGCCAATCTGTTTTGAATGGCTGAAGCAATACAGATTCGTCATAAGCAACGACCGGTTTCTGTCCAACGGTGAGTGTCCGCACAATGACAAGGTCTCCATTGGTATCGTAGTAAGTGGAAGTTTCGGTGGAAGGAATCCAGCCTTTTTCGCCGCTGAAATAAACGCTTACCGCCCCGCGCAATGCCGCGTTCACCTGGTTATTGATAAAACTCGCCAGGGCGGTCGCGTGTTGCGATGATGGGATCGTGCGCAGGAAAGAACTGAACTGCACCGTTGCATTCGAAGAGGGATAGAATTGCGCGTGATGAAAAACATTCTGCGGCGTAATGATGGAAGGGCGCTGAGTGTTGATGCGGATCGTAACGGTCCGGGTTCCTTCCGCAAGAAAGAGCAGGGGAGAGGCGAATGCAAAACCGACTTCCGCCTGGGGACGATCGGCTTCGCTGCTGCCGTTCGAAACCGGCTCGGGCCTTCCGAAAGTTCTCCATCGCTGTTCTTCATTGGTGATCTCGCCACCCACACCATCACTCGAATTGGCGATCGGTGAGAAATAAATTCTCCACTCGTTGCGCTGAAAAGGAGTGACCACTTGCGCAGGGTCAGGAACCGGAATAAGATCAGGAAATTCCTGCGGATTTGCTGCAGGATCGATCGGGCGGTTGATGAAAATATTTTTCAGCTGTTCAACTTTGCCGTGATTGACGACAATGTCTTTGTCCGTTTTGTAAACGAGATCAGCACCTGTCGCATCTTTTTTCGCGTCCAGCTCTTTTCCGGATGGAACAAGCGCAGATGTAAGTTGTTCGGCAAGCTCGAAGATGATATACACCTGATCGGCTACTGCGGGTTTTTCATGCAGGTTGAGTACTTCCCTGTAATAGAAATCAAGATGCCGTTGAGTGACGGTATTGATATCATCCTGTGCGATCCGGAAGATCTCGAGGAAGGAGATGAAAAGTGCGAAATGGGGTTCTGTACGTTGTTCAGTTGAAATATCCTTCAGGAAAAAATCTCTCCAGTCTCCATCGACAGCATCGGCAAGATCGAAGTAATTTATTTTTGTGGCGTAATTCTGAACGAACGCGGCAAGATCCTCCAGCTTCTTTTCATCCACCAGCACGTATGAAGGCAGGAGTGCATTCAGCAGGCGTTGCGCCTGGCTGGTGCCATCCCGTTGTAAAGGATTCTTATTGTTGCAAATGTCACTCATTGTTGAACGTTTGTTCCTTCGTTGATATAGTATGGATAAACAATGTTGGCTCTCGAGTTGCTGGAGATGACCGTGAAGTTGATCGTGAGTTCAATTCTTCCCTCTTCGATCTCCGCGGCTACATCAACACTGTCAAGGTTGATGCGCGTTTCATAATTCGTGATAGCGTCGCTGATGATCGAAGTCACGTAAGGCTGGAATGCGGCATCCATCGGTTCGAAGATCTGCTGCTGGAGATTGGCGCCGAAATCGGAAAGCATCACGCGTTCGCCGAGTGTCGTGGATAAAATGATGAAAAGACTTTGTTTGATGTCTTCCACTTCTTTTACCAATGCGACAGTGTTCGTTCCTTTGGAGAATGTAGGAGGAAACGACCATCCCTGTCCGAGGAATCCACCCGTGTCAAATATTTCCTGTAATTGTTTTTCGCTGGCCATGTTCGTTGTGAATTATCCGATCATTACGGTAGGTTGACCAACTGCTGATGATGCGCCGCACACACAGGTGTCACCGGTACGTAAGGCGGGTTTGTTGTTGATCAGAACGGTCATGCTTCCGATGATGAAAGGGGATGATGTGATATGTCCGGTGTTCGGAGGAATGGGACATACATGATTATCGCCCATTACTGCTGCTGGTTTATTATTGATGAGAACGGTCGCAACGCCCGGACCAACGATGGTTCCGCCGTGTGTGGTTGTGTCTCCTACTGTTGCTGCTGCTGGCATGATCTTGTTTTTTTAGACTTTAACGCTGGGTATAGTCGAAATGCTAATTCAGTTTAAGAAGACTTCCTTTGACAACCGTTTGTCCGCTCGAAGACATTTCCGCGCCGGAGGTTCCGGTCGCTTTGAGTTGTGCATTCGATTTCACGGTCACGTTGTTGGTGCCTTCAATGTTTATTTTTCCTTTTGCCTTCAGGTTGATGTCCTTCGGTGTGTCAAGGAGAAAACCCTTATCGTCCATCACGAGTTTGTTCTTGTTCTGATCTTCGAGTGTGATCGATTTTTTCTTGTCGTCGATCGTGATCGAGTTTTTACCCTTGGTGATCACTTTGATGATCTGGTCCTTGTCGTTGATCGTGATCTCTGCTCCGCCTTTGGTGATCCAGCCTTTCATTTTATTATCGGCACTCGGCGTGAGTTTCTGCGCCACTTTATTTTTCTTGCTGTAGAGCATTCCGAGGATGACTGGATCACGCGGATCATCATTGACAAAACCAAGGATCACTTCATCGTCTTTTTCCGGGCGGATGAGAATGCCTCTTGCACTTCCGGCATCCGCCGAAACGATCCGTGCCCAAACTCCTTTATCACCATTATCAATGAGCGGAATGCGGACACGAACACGGAACTCGCCGCCCTGCTGATCAACAATGTCCGTTACAATTCCTGCGACAAGTCCGTTCACGGCAGGAAGTAATCCAGCAGCAGGTTTGTCGTTGATGTTCTCGTATTTTTCGTAGAACCATTCCTGGTCATAACCGAAATGAATGTCGGTGTACCATGTACTGTTGCTGGAATAACTCTGCGTGACTCCCGAAACAAAAGCGGGACCGTTGAACGTTTTTCCTGCGCCGGCAAGCGTTGCCATATCACCAGGCTTAACATCAAAAGTTCCGTTGATGCGTGCGCGTCCCTGGATTTTCGACATTTCACTGCGAAGGAATTTTGCAGTAGCCCACGCTTCGAGTTCACCATCGAGTAATTTTCCGGCGTGTTGCAAATGATAATCGCTTATGCCGAGTACACCTGATTCAGTTTGCTCGGTCAGATTTCCCTCCTGCCTGGCGGTGGGTTTTTTACCTTTTTTCTCAATGACCTGCTGCTTGGAATAATCCCAGTCTTTCGCAGTTACTCCGCCGAAATCATCGCGCACATCCAATTCTGCTTCAAAGTCGACAATGTTGTCTCCGTAAGTAAGCGTTGGAGAAGTAGGAAGAACAGTGAAGACCGGCTTCTTCACGTTTAGTTTTCCATCTTCAGCGAAAACGAGCATTCCGTTTGCTTCGGCTCTTGACACCACGAAATCCCAATCGGTGCAATAGTATTGAACGGTTTCTTCGGTATGTGTGACGGTTGTAGGATCTACTGTTCCTGAAACACCATTCTCGGATGCGATCTTGCTGATGATCGCACTGTCAAGCGCTTCTTTGAAATATTTATTCTTCCTGTTGATCGTCATCTTCACGCACTTGTCACGCATTTCGATCGTAAGCGTGGAATTTCCCTGTATGCCGCCTTTGATGGATTGCCTTGTGATGATACCGGTGAAGATCTTTTTCGGATTTTCATCTCCGGCTTTGATGGTCACTTCTGTGCCGGGTTTGAAATCTGCAATCTCACTTAATTCAAATTTTTTGTCGGAAGTAGATCCATCGTACAGTACAATTTCGGCGACCGGAATTCTGTTCACGCGTTTGCTCACCATGATGGATGCCACGCCGTATTTCGAAGCGATGTCCATTCCACCGATGATCACTTTGAAAGTCGGATTGGCAAGATTAGTTGCAGGTATAGGAGTAGCGGTAGCCATTATGCTTCATCTTGTTTGATCGGTGGAAAAATCAACACTTGTCCCGGAACGAGTTTTCTGTAATTCTTGAGATCATTCACTTCCGCGATCTGTTGATAGAAAGACTCGTCTCCATATTCACTTTGTGCAAGATTGTAGATCGTATCTCCGGCTTTTACCACATAGGTTTTGGTAACATCTGGTGAGGAGAAAAAATTCTTAATCTTGGAAAGGAAAGTAGAAGTTGGAGCCTGCTTGAATGTGGCGTTGATCGTAGCTCGCAATGGACGACCAGTTCTATCGAAAAGAGAATATGATACTTTTGCTGAGCATAGAACACATTCAAAGTACAATCCTGCACCCCAGATTATCCTGAGCGTGTTCGGACGATGTGTCGAAGAGTTTGGCTGACGAGTAGTTAGAAAGAAATTCGCTATAAGAAGATCTACGCCGCCAAGTGTCTTTGCAGTCTTGGTAAGCGCCGCTCCGACAACTCCGGACCCTGGAGACGCTCCAGTTGCATCAAGAAGGATGTCGAAAGTCACCGTTTCATTCTCCAGCGCTTTCTGTTCAACTTTTGGTGGAAGATTACTGGTTGTGGGTTTCGGAATAGATCGCGTGTTGTTGGACTTTGTAAATGTTGTCGGATTGTACATGCAGACAAAAGGCACTCCAGCAGGAATTAGTGTTGTGACAGGTACACCTGCTTTTTCCTTTACAGCAAAGGGAATAATGGTCAGCTTTGCCAACGCTTTATTACCGGAAAGTGATGCAGCCGCCATTTCTATCTGTCTTTTTTATCGTTCATCATTTTACTTAACTCTTCAAACATCTTTCCGCTTGCTCCGGTAGATTCCTTTGGCTCCTCACAGTCACACGGAGCATTTGATTCCACGTCATCCTCATTTTCAGCTTTCGATCGGACAAACGCCTTTACAATTAATTCTTTCAGATGTATCGGCATATCAGATTCTTGATTTAGGTGTGAGTGCCTGGTCGCGTCCGGGTAATCCTGCTCTTTTGAAATATTGATAAGAGAGCACGATACTTTCCGTAGCGACTTTTCCGCTCATGGCGTCGAAATTCTCGATGTTCCATTCCTTGCACCATGCGTTGATGAAGATCCACTGATCGAGCGGTTCGTGCTCGGCATTGAGCAGTGTCACGGTCACGTTGCGCGGATCGAATTTGAAATTCTGGATCGCATCGTTGAACCAGGAGATGAGTGCGGAGCCGATCACCATGCCGCGCTTCAACGTGAGATCGCCATAGTTGGTGCGATCGGGAAGGTGGTGCGTGAATGTATTTTCTCCACCTTCAGCGTGTGTGGTCTGACCGACTTTTGCGTTCAGACCTTCCACACTCTGAAAACCGATCTCTCCAGCCACCTTGTCGATCTCGACACGGAAGTGAAAACTAACGGGTGGATATGTGAATCCTGCCATGATCTTCTTTCTCCTTCAGTTTAACTCATGGATACCAGCCACGACTCGCAAACGAGTTCTACACTTTCGATCGCGGTTTCGTTTCCTGTTGATTTGAACGAGATGCCGTCGAATTTTGTCGGCCATGCATTGTTCACGGTGTAGGTGACGATCGGTGCATGTGTTTCGTCCAGCAGCTTGATGGTGATTGTGCGGCGATCCGGTTTGCTCAGGTTAACAGAAGTGAGCCACAGAAAAAGATCATTGTTGCCGGTGAAAATTCCGCGTTTGAGTGTGATGTTGCCGAACTTATGCATGCCGGAATATTTGGTGACATGATAGTCAGGTGAATTTCCATCGCGGTATTCGATCGGTTCTACAGTGAAATTGAGTCCTGATACTTCGGTGAATCCGATACGTGCACCGGCACCTTCGACCTGGAAGTGAAATACGGGAACTGGATAAGTAGTTGGCATGATTATTTGTTTTGAGTTAATGTTTAGTTTTTATTTTTTTTCTGTGTTGATTACGCCTGTTGTAATTGCTGAACAAACTGGAGGATGATGAACTCTGCAGGACGCACAGCGGCAAGGCCGATCGTCACAATGAGTTTTCCTTCGAGAATATCCTGCGGTGTCATGGTGTCGTTGAGTCCGACGCGAACGAAGAAAGCCTGCTCCGGTTTGTCACCTGCGAGCGCTCCCTGTTTCCAGAGATCAGTAAGGAAATTGTCGATCATTCCTTTGATGCGAAGCCAGGTGTTCTTGTCGTTCGGTTCGAACACCATTGCTTCCGCTGCATTCTTCACGGATGTCTCTGCGAAAATGAAAAGACGGCGGACAGGAACATAGCACCACTCATTGCTGTTTCCATCGAGCGTGCGTGTGCCCCACACGAGCGTGCCGCGCCCGACAAATGTTCGGATGACGTTGATGGATTTTCCGGAAGTAGCATCCACGTTCAATCCGCCTTGTTGAGATTCAGTCACCATTACAGAAGGACCAGAGATAACATTTACACCAACATTCGCGGGAGCTTTCCAAACACCGCGGTCGTTATCTACTGCTGCGTAAATGCCGGCCATTGTAGCGGATGGAGCGAGAACAAGCAAACGATTGTTGATCATCGTTTTTATTGTTCCATAGAGCGTTGCATTTTGTGAGTTATTTACTCCAGGACCTGCGTCACCGGATCCTGTAGGAGTAAGAAGCCATCCTGTATTGCTTGTAGCTACTGAAACAGAAAGGAGTGCATCTCCTTTTCTTGCCACCAAGAAGAATGAATCGGTAGAGGTCCGGATTTCAGCGCGTGCAACAGTGGATAAAACAGGATGATTGTTAACGGAGTTAATGATTGCGGCTGCAATTTCATCATCAGTGGCAGGAATAACTGGAAAATCTGTTCCTGCAGATAAGCGGACTACAGTCGACCCTACCGTAAAATCAATATAGTCTCCAAGTTTTGGTGAAGTGGTTTGAGACACTGTACAGGTGATAAATGTTCCGATACCGGTGTGAACCGTAGATAATTTATTGTTCGGTGCAACAGTATAATTGAACGGAAGAGAGACCGGGGTATTTACGATAATTACTTCGTCATCTGAATAGCTTCTTGTCAATGTAGTATTAAGCGGTGGGTAATACGCGGATCCATAGTTCAGGTAATTTGCACCGACGTTATTGTTTCTGAATTTGTCACCATCATCGAATACCGATACACCTCTCGTTTTTACATCGAAAATGCAAAAACGGTCTTTCAATTTGTTGCACTGGGCGAGCATCGCATCATATACTTCTTTGATCTTGCCGTCCGTTGCTACGGTCGTTGCTTCTTTTAGTGTCATTGCTTCAGGGACGATAAGCAGTGTTACTTCATCTGCCATTTCGGTTTTATTGATTCCATCCAGAAGATTTGCAGCATCAATGACCGGTACAGCAGTGAGATCGTAATTGCCAACAGAAACGATATAACAAGGCCCCCCGCCATTTCCGAAATACATCTGCAAATGATAATACAATAGGTAAGGAGATTCAGTGTCTGCCGGTGTTATTGAGACAGGCGTAATGGTTGGATTCCCATTTGCGTCAATTGTTGCCGTGTACAATTCATGAAAGGGCCCGCCGAAAGTTGATTCGTAATCCAGCAGCGATGTAATTCTTGTTGGAGCATTTTTCGGCCCTTTTTCGGTGTAACCGATAAAGGCCGGGATTGCTGTTGCTACCGGTGCAATAGAAGGAGGAAAGGAATTCAGTTCCTGTATATATACGCCGGGCGTGGTAAGATTGCTTAGTGCCATTTTTTTTCTTTTTAACTGTTATGTGAATTTTCGTTTACGCTTCCTGGAGTTTGTGTTCAAACTGGAGAATGATGAATTCGGCCGGATGACTGATGGCGAGTCCGATTGTAACGATGAGCCTTCCTTCGAGAATATCCTGAGCCGTCATTGTTTCACCCAATCCAACCTTGACGAAATAAGCCTGGTCAGGTTTGTCACCCACCAGTCCGCCATCGCGCCATACGTTATTGAGGAAATTGCTGATCATTCCTTTCACACGGATCCATGTGCCTTTGTCGTTCGGTTCGAACACGACGAATTCAGAAGCGAGTTTGCACGAATGTTCAATGAAGATGAGTGTGCGGCGGACATTCACATAACGGAAGTCGTTGCTGTTCCCGTCCAGTGTGCGGGCACCCCAAACCAACGTTCCGCGTCCTTTGAACGTACGGATAGCATCTATTGATTTTCCGGCGTTAGAATCTACATTCAGTATGCTCTGATCGTCGTCGGTCATTGGTACGGACGGAACATCAATGCCATTTACACTAACGTTTGCAGGTGCTTTCCATACGCCGCGTGAGTTATCTATTGAAGTATAAATTCCAGCCATAGTAGCTCCGGGATGGAGCGTAAGCAGGTTTGAATTGAGTTCGGCAAGAATAGAATTGTAAAGACCTACATCCTGTCCAGTTAGTGAAGTATAACCATTGAAGTTGCCGGATGAAGTAGGACTGTAAAGTAGTGTGGAGTCATTGCTTGAAGCGATGGTATAGTTTGAACCGAGGAAATCTGAATTCCGTGCAATAACGGCGAGATAACCAGAAGAATGACCAGCTGTGATCGCAACAACTGAAGAATTCAAAAGCGGATTATTATTAATGGCATCCCTGAGGGTAACAGCTGAATAAAGACTGGGAGATGCCGCAAAATCCACCCCCGCTTTGAACTGAACGCCATTGATGGTAAACGTTTGTCCACTTGTAGCTGCTCCGGGTATTATCGTAGCATAAGCAGCAAAACCATTTTTTAAAGAGAACAGATTGGTATAAGGATCTATATAAACCTGGGGAACTCTGCTGTCAACAATTTTTACATTGTAATCCTGAAAGGGGCGAACAATAGTGGTGTTGAGCGGAGGATAATAAGCTGCTCCGTAACTGAGATTATTTATTCCAACAGCTCCGTTACGAAAGTCGCTCGCGTCGAGTGCAATTGTATTGGTGAGTTTGTGTTTGACGTCCAAAAGAGCAAAGCGATCCTGCATTTTAGCGCAGTGAGCCAGCATTTCATCATTGAGATTCTTGAATTGCGGGTCTGTAATATTTATATCAGTAGCTTCAGGAATAACAACAAGAGTTATTTCATCCACCTTTTCGGCCTTATCTATCGCATTTGAAATATCTGTAAAAGCTATGGCATCGTTATAACTGCCAACGGATATGATATAACAAGTGCCGCCGCCATTGGCATAAAACATCTGCAGGTTAGTGTACAGATTGTAGCCCAAATTATTGTTCGTAATAGTAAAGCCGGACTGGCCTAATTCTACGGTATATAGATCTGTATACTGGCCACCAATATATGCTCCCCCGAAAATTGTAGTAAAATCGAGAAGCGATTCAACCCTGACCGGATCGGTAGCGCCTTTGGTAGAATAATTCCATTGGGATCCGTCAACAATTGCTTTTTGAGTATATCCGATAAACACCGGAATCGCAGTTGGAACAGGAACCACCGATGGTGGAAGTGTTGGTATTTCCTGGATGTACACTCCAGGCGTTTTTGGAAATAGTGCCATATTTTTTGTTTTTGTTTTTTTACTTTAGAGAGTTGTCTTTAATGTTCAGCGCAGATTATCACTGCGGGTAATGTTATTCAACTGCTGTTGTTCATTGCTTTTGAATTTTTCATGTTGTAGACAGGTTGTCGATCGTCAGGAATATTTCAGAATAAGGCGGCAGCTCAATGGAAGGCGAATTCAACCGATTTGAATCAACTCCTATCGTTGCGCCATTCGGTAAAGTATCAATGAGTGTTTTCGTAACTACTCCAAGCTGTTTCAGTTTGAAGGTCGTGATCGCATCTTCGCTGAACGGAACTTTTCCATTGGAGCCGGGACCTCCCCCGGTGGAAGTGATGATCACCGTATCATAACCGTTCACTTTGAAAATGGGATCAGGTATGCCAGGGGAATTTTCAGGGGTAAAAGTGTAGCTGCTTGCGCTGTCGCTTATCTCCAGGTAATTTGAACTGAAGAATCCGGTTGGATAATTTTTTACGGAGATGTAATAACGCCACCGGACCTGCCTCTTCACGAATGCATATTCAAAAACTTTTTCTCCGTTATACAGATCTGCAGCCGAAGCATACTTCAAACGAATGAGGCCGAAAATATTTTCACGCGAAAGTTCATTGTTGATATACAGATCGGCTGTGTGAACAGTGTTGAATGGAGAGTTGACATCCTTCGCTTCAAAATGATAAAGCCCGTTCGGTAGCGAAGAGAAATCAAGCGGCAAACTGTAAATGCCCGTCGAAGGATCGCTGGCGACATTTGTAAATGTGAATTCCGTAAGAGTGTTGTCCTCATTCTTCACGGTTATATTCACGTTACCTGTAAATGGATTCACGCCATCCATTCCGCGGAATGTGTAGGTGAACACCTGCGGCCGCAATTGATCAATGAGTGAAGCATCAAGAGAGAGATTTCCCGTATCGCCATTGAGAAAGAATTTCATCCCGGCTCCGTACTTCTTATCCAATGTCATCCCGGAGTAAATGTTCAGGTCAGAAACATTCAGAATGAATTCGGCAGCATCTTTTATGCGGAGTACAAAAAGGAATTCAAGAGCGCCTGACAACCTCACCAATGGCTTTTCAGCCGGAGTTGGAACAGTGTCGAGATATGCTTCATAGAGAACAGTAGCACCGGATGCGGTGTTCACAAAACGCATTCTTCCGCTTCGGAGTGTTTTTGCACACGCGCTGTCCGGAACAATTTCCAGGTAGCGATTGACCTGGAATTTATTATCCGTCTCATAGAAGTCATGAGATAACTCCACCGAAAACGCCTTTTTATATATAGAAGATCCCATTTATCAGTTCTGTGAAGTTGTTATATCAAGTGTGGTGATCGGTTGCTGCTGATCGAGTAAACGTTTTTCCTGGTACACGAGCAGGCGCACTTTATAAAGAACAGAGGGCAGATACTTTGCGCCAACCACTGTCCAGAAATTGTACTGCTGTTCGAAGGAGTAGGAATAAAGTTCTACCACCAGTTTTTTCAGATCAGCATTCGCGTTAAGGCTGGGCGAATTGTCAGGTGTGAAAACATTCTTTCCCTGGAAAAAACCGATCACGTAGGAAAGTTGTTTTAGTCCCTCGCTGTAAACGCCGGTTGAATTCGGAGATCCGCCAGCATCACCGGCGGCGAAATTCGCGCTGATGAGAATGTAAAGATTGAGTTTGATGTCGGGGTTATAATGTTCAATGTCGCCGTTTGGATTCCGGAACGCGGTTTGTTGTTCTTTGAAGACCCGCTCCTCCTCGATGTTGATGAGCGATAATCCAAGCGTACGCGGGGGGATCGCCCAATTACCATCTTCGGCTGCTACATTCGTGAGCACGATCTCCGGAACAGTTCCTGTAACAGGACTGTTCTTGAGATTCAGATACGCATTGATCTCATTCGTCAGAAATTCAAGTGCTTCACTTATCATTTTCTATGCAATGTTTTTTAATAAATACCATTCGATGCGATGTTCACCAGTGTTTCCGCGACATCTTCGAGCGTGTCGGAACTTCCGTCCACAACCGGGTAACCACGCTGTGCAAGTCCGGTGGAGGAATAGCCGGTTCCGCTCCTCGCAAGGATGAAGTCGTTGATGCCCTCGATGCCGTCTTCCACGGATCCTTCTATTCCCCCTTCATACAATTCGAAAATGCTGTTGTCCACGGCATCTTTGAAAGTGAGCAAAGCATTCGTCTTGCCGATCTTCGAGAAGAGATAGATGCGCATGATCTCGATGCGGCCCGTTCCGCTCTGCCAGTTGCCGCGCGCGCGTCGGTTGTTCAGATCAAAATTGATGGCAAGTGCAGTACGCTCTTCCGCATCCGGAATGGTAGCAACAAGTTTCGAAGGAGGAACCGTGCTCAGGATGTATGTACATACGATCAGTTTTTCATTTGAATTGAGTGCATTCCAATTCGCGTCGAAATCATCATCCACGATATCGAGCGCCAATGATTTTATTTCACGCTGCAGGCATTTCCAGTCTTTGAAACCCGGCGCAGACCCGATGAGTGCCGGACCGAATTTTGCCCAGTTCTCTATAGAGGAGATATCGGTATAACCTGAAGGAAGTGTGTTGGCCACAACATGTGACTCTTCACTGGAAACAACGTTTCTGTTATCCTCCTCTGACCAATTATTATTTTGACACAGTTTCATGATCGTCGGAGTTATACTTTGGTTAATGTGAATCGCGGTCTTCTCATTGCCGCGACACCACCGGTTGTCGGGCGATTCAATTCGATTCGGAAAGTGTGCGATCCTGCAGACAGAGGTGAAGGAAGCTGAATGAATCCGCGTGTTGAAACGAATCCATCTGCTACGCCGCCCTTTATCGAACTGCTCGCATACACGTTCAGGTCGAGTGAAACCTGGGAGCCGGCATCTCCGCTAATAGTGCTTGACCCGATTTCGTAATACCAGTCAAGAAGATAAGTGCCGGCCACTGCAACCGTGAATGCTTTTATATAAGTGAAGCCGGAGTCATTCGGAAAGAATGTGGCTGAGGAAGAATGCCATACGGTACTTTCATCAGCGAAATATATCTTCAGTGAGAGTTGCTGATCATTCGTGACATTTCCAAGTCCAACAGCCGCATTGTCGAGTATAGCAAGTGAGAGATCGCCGCGGAAATACTGGTTTGTTGTTCCTGTGGTGATCGCGTTCTGCTTCGAATTCCATGTTATCTTTTCAGTATCGGTAACAAAGCGGAACGATGGACTCTGTGTGATGTTCGCGGGATTACTGGTGTCTAGATTGACAACATTTCCAAGTCCGACGGCAACGCTGTTGAGTGTGGCCAGTGAAAGATCTCCACGGAAATACTGGCTCGTTGTTCCGGTAGTGATCGCGTTCTGCTTTGAATTCCAGGTTGATTTTTCTGTGTCGGTAACAAACCGGAACGATGGACTCTGTGTGATGTTCGCGGGATCGCTCGTATCAAGATTCACAACATTCCCCAATCCTATATCACTTTTCACTACTACTACATCTGCTGCGAGCGGATGTCCATTCACGGTGCGCGTATCGGGAACAGGTGTGAATCCAAGTGCATTCTGTTTGTTGTCGAGTTGTGTTTGAATCGAAGAAGTGACACCCGACACATAACCGAGCTCGGTAGATGTTACTATAGAGGAAGTTATTTTTTTACTTCCATCAAGAAAGAGAACAGCATCCGCGTTCAGGTTTCCCAGGAAAATATTGGAAGAAGTGAACTTGATGATATCTGAAAGGATTTCAGCTGTTCCGGTAGTGAGCTTGAGTTGAGCTCCGGATGAATGGGCAGCGACCACGGCGCTACCATTGATATCAATGAAATTGTTTGCAGTATTGATGAGCCTTATCTCTCCTTTTCCTTCCGTACCCCTTGTGATGGAAATTTTTCCGGAAGGTGCATGCCTCAGGTAGAGCGAATCAGATTCCAGGTCAAGAGTAGATTCGGAGAGTTTACCGCTATCTGTTGTCAGGAACACACTGTTTCCGCTTGTTCCGAAATTCAGCTGGGCTTTGAATGGAACAGTGCTCCGGAAAACTTTTCCGTTTGCCAGTGCAACGCCGTCACTTTCATTCGAGATAACGCCGTTGGAAAGGTTGGATGTGCCACTCGCATACGGATAGAAATTGGGAGTAAGCTTCAACAGATCCTGTTTCCCGGATAGACCTGTTTCCAGATTTCCTTCCACTTCTTCTATTGCATTCTGAAC
>DATJEX010000394.1:0-7616 GCA_035496135.1 Bacteroidia bacterium | reverse complement strand
TTTAGTTTTTATTTTTCGATCCGCGCCCGACAAAATAACCGATCACAAAGCCGAGTGCGACAAAGGAGAACGCCACAAATCCCATCAGGGCATACATCATTGGTGATGGTGTTACGAGTCCCATATTATTCCAGTTCTCCGTTCTCTTTTGCTTTCATCAGTCGTTCGATGATCAGGAAATCGACCAGGTCATCCACTTCAAATGATTTCCACTTCGGCATTTCATATCCAAGTGTTTTCTCGTGGTAAAAAGTTTTTCTCTTGAGCAGTGAAGGAACTTTGGAAATGTAAAGACTCCCTTCGAAGAAAAACACATCATCGATCTCCTGGCGGCGTTTGAAAACAAACGAATCTCCTTCATACGGCGTGATGAAATTATTCTTGTTCATCCTCGCGAGAAAAGCAGGATGCGCGCTTTCCGTTTTGCAGATACCAACAATGCTTTCCGCTCCTTCCGTTCTCGAAAGCATGGTGAACGCGGAAAGAATATCGTCCGCATCACGCTGCGGTGAAGTCGCCTCAAGCATGCAGAGATAATCGAATTTCATTCCCTGTTTCGCAAAATACTCGAGCGCGTGAATCACGACTTCCATCGAAGTGGAGGTATCCTGCGCGAGTTCGGACGGACGCATGAACGGAATGCCGGCGCCCGACCGCATGGACACTCCAGCGATCTCGTTGTCGTCGGTCGAAACGACAACCGTTCCGTCGATGAGTTTAGCTGCTTCGAGCGCGGTTTTGATCGTCCAGTGAATGAGCGGATGCCCGTTCATCTCGCGGATATTTTTTTTCGGGAGGCCTTTGCTTCCGCCACGCGCAGGAATAAGAAAGAGGACTTTAGGCGTTGACATTCAGCTTACGCGTATTGTAGATGGCGTTGAAGGCATTGAGAATGGTTTGCTGTTCTTCGGCCGTGATCGTGACGGAAGACGGAAGGCTCAATCCATTCCGCGAGATATGATCGGTGGCCGGAAATTTTTGTCCATCGAGAACGTATTTCAGGTAAGGCGGCATTTCGTGCAATGGATAGAACACAGGACGCGTTTCCACACCATTCTTCATGAGTTTATCAATGAATTCATCACGCGAAACACCATTCTTCGGATCGATGATACAGGTGTACAACCAATATCCGTTGAACGCCCACTCCTTTTCCGGTGGCAAGGTGATCTTGTGCTGCTGCAATCCTTTATTATAAACCGCCGCCATATTTCTTTTCGCCTGCACAAATTCATCGAGGCGTTCCAATTGCGCCACACCGATCGCAGCCTGGATATTTGTCATGCGGTAATTGAATCCGACAAGATCATGCCAATAACGCTTCTGTTTCGACATGCCGTGATCGCGAAGCACCATCGCTTTATTCGCGACCGCTTCGTCGTTGAACAACACCATTCCTCCTTCACCGGTCGTGATCGTTTTATTTCCGAAGAAACTGAACGTTGCCGCATCGCCGAATCCACCGACATGTTTTCCTTTATATTTCGCACCGAGTGCTTCGGCACAATCTTCCACTACAAAAAGTTTATGCTTCTTCGCGATCGCCATCAATTCATCCATGTGACAGGGATGCCCGTACAAATGAACCGGCATGATCGCTTTTGTTCTTGGCGTAATGAGTCGTTCCACTTCTTTCGGAGAAAGCGTCCACGTTTCAGGATCCACATCCGCTATCACCGGAGTTGCACCGGTGTAGATCACGCCATTGATGGAAGCGGCAAACGTCAGATCGGGAACAATGACTTCGTCACCTTCGCCAATGCCGAGTGCAGCAAGAGCAAGATGGATCGCCACCGTTCCGTTACTTACGGCGACTCCGTATTTCACACCACAATATTCCGAGAATTCTTTTTCAAAACGTTTTACATATGATCCCTGCGAACTGATCCATCCCGTGGTTACACATTCCGTCACATACTTCAATTCATTCCCGCTCAACTGCGGTGTCATTACGGGAATGCGATGCGCACGGGAGAAACTCGCATAATCAACTGGAATATTATTTTCGTCAACGAGCGGAATGTGTGTGATCGCTGCAGAAATTTTCGCTGTGATCTGATCAATGGGTGTAGTGACAGGAAGTGACGTGAAATTTTTCTCCATCACTTCACTCACTTTGCTGTCGAGTGTTTTTCCTGCAATGAATCCGCGCCGGATATCGCCGTCGGTGATCACACCGACCAGTTTTTTAGAAGCATTGACCACGAAACAGGTTCCCTGCGCATTCTGGTCAATGACTTTCAACGCATCTTTCACCGCATGATCTTCGGTGATGAGCATTTCTTCAAGAGTTGGAATATGACTCATAGGAGGTACTGCAATTTCCTGCAGTGAGAGTCAAAATTACGAAAAAAGAAGGGTGAATTCTCTCAGATTTTATGACCACTATAGTGATCATTTCATTGATATAAATTCATTAATACCACTTAAGGCCTCACTTTTTAATTGCCGACCGCACACTTCTAAGCGTCTCTTCCAATGTATAGCCTTTCACCTTGCCTGATCTCAGTTCTTTTGATCTCCGATAGATCTCCTTCTTTTCTTCCGCAGTAAATACATAAGCAGGAGATTCATATTCCTGCATCATCGCCAGAACCATTTTCAATAACCGTTCATCGGCGTTGTCCACGATCGCGTGAACTTTTTTCCTCAATTGAATTGTAGTCATTATCAATAACGTTTGAAATCAAATTTACGAAAAAAGGAGGCCTTCCATGGCGCTAAGTTCTTTAGCATTCTGCTTCCTCACTTCCAGCACGTGAATGGCATGTCCTGCTGAATTCATCAGTGGCAAAAACCAATAATCAGCCTGGAAAGGCTGATTATTATCAAGCATTCCGTCATTATCACTGTGATGAATGCAACGAACGAACGGAAGGATCTTTTTCGTTTCCTTTTCCAGGTCGAACTCGAGTGTTTGTGCCGAAACTTTCATGTGCGCCGTGTCGAAAAGAATTCCTGCACGCGGATCCGGAACTTCATCCATCAATCGCAGCATTTCATCAGCTTCCACACATAAAAGAGGATTGGAACCATCGGCATACACATTCATTTTCGCCAACACATTATTTTCCAGCAAAAATCCTGTTGGCAAATGATCGGTCGAGCCGAGTACTTCACGAACGGAATCGGTGAACAGTTTCCAGTGCTTCTCGCGATCGAACGAATCAACACGTGAAAGTTGCTTTCCCAACTCAGATGGTTTCGGATCGATGCAGAATCCGGCATGCGCAGAGAAAAACGGAGCTCCAACAGCATAACTCAATTCAATACCATGAATACAATGCTGAATGGAACGACGGCGGATCTCTTCATCACCGCTTCCGAGATTCAGTACGAATGGAACTTTCGGCGCAGGAAAATAATTGTGCGCGAATCTTTTTACTGGTGCTTTCAGGAATAATTCTTCCGCATTTTCCTGGTAAGGCATTCCGGAAGAGAATTCCAGGATGAATTTGTCCTTTATTCCTTCAGCGATCACTTCATCGATCTTCATGCCCATGAACGCGAGCGAACTGATCACAGCTTTCCTCAATGGCTCTGCTTCCCATTTGTAGAAACCGAATGTTTCCTTCTTTGAAGCGAGTTTGAAACCGAATTGCTCGTATAATTTTATCGCGGCAGTATTCACATGATCGACCGATAATTTGATGCGCTGCACTCCGATCGCGGCGGCCGAATCCATCAAACGCTGCATCATTTTTTTTCCGAGGCCTTTTCCGCGCGCTTCATCCGCAACCGCGATTCCCAACCAGATCACTCCATCTTCTTTATCAAGATGACCATATGCAACAGGAACCTCATTCTCCACGATGAGCCAGGTGCAGAGATGAAACTGAATGACGCTCAGCGGACGTTTTTCGAAATAGCGGAATGTTTTCAGCGACTCTCCTGCCCGCCTGATGAACGATTCGAGCAGCGTGGTATTACCGGAATGTACTTTTACAAATTCCATTTTTCCGGGATCAGAGCTTAACAGATTCATTGGTGAATGCTTCGTCCTTCTTCATATCGGTCAAAAGTTCCTTTCCAAGTACAACTTCAAATAATTTCGGAGACAATCCATTCGCAGGACGCTTGAATCCGATGTGTTCCGCTTTGAGAATTGTTCCTTTGGCAAGATCAGTTCTTGCGACAAGGCTTCTCCGCATGCCAAACGTATTTTTCACTTCGGCTTCCGATGGAACTTTCACGCCGGTGCCCATGCATTTCTCAATGTTGCGCACGCCGTTGATGAGTTCTTTGAATTCCGATGGCTCGAGCGAGGAAGAATGATCAGGCCCCGGTAACGTTTTATCAAGTGTGAAATGTTTTTCGATCACTTCGGCGCCCAGGGCAACAGCAGCGAAACAGGCGTAGTTATTGGGAACGTGATCGGAGTAACCCACGCGGACTTTCAGTTCATCGCGCATCGTGAGCATCGCACGGATATTCGTGTCTTCGATCTTCGATGGATAATCGGTATTGCACTGCAGCACGACCAGATCGTTGTTCCCTGTCGAACGGATCGCTTCGACCGCTGCACGGACTTCATCCATATTCGCCATGCCGGTGGAAATGATCATTTGTTTTCCGAATTTCGCTACATATTTCAGGAACCACGTTTCCACCAGTTGGCCCGATGCGATCTTGAATCCATCCACACCGATGCTATTGAGCAGATCTGCATCTTCCGGATTGTAAGGTGTGGAGAGAAAACGGATTCCCTTTTTATCGCAGTACTTTTTTATCTCCGCAAACGCGTCTTTGTTCAGCTCGAGTTTCTTCAGCATATCGAACTGCGATTCGTTCTTATCCGTCACCTGCATCTGGTAATTCGCTTTGGGTGATGCAGCGGTGACGATCTGTTCCGCTTTGAAGGTTTGGAATTTCACGCAGTCGGCTCCGATCTCCACCGCTTTATCCACGAGATGCAGCGCCATGACGAGGCTGCCGTTATGATTGACGCCTGCTTCGGCGATGATGAACACTTTTGACATGGAACCAAAGGTAACAAAGTGATTCCGGATGGAGTCCTGTGAACATTCACAATCGTAATTTTTCACAAAATCATTCCCGCGCTCTTAAAATTCTCTAAAACCCCGCTCTCCATTTTATTATTCATGCATAACATTTCTACATTGCGTGGACAGAACAAGTGGTGCTCATCCCAACCTGGTTCCTGTCAGTACACGGAAGTTCAACTTAAACTACGACTGACATGAGAACGAACACAGCGATCACCCGGACCAAAGTTTCTCCCTTCACCGTTTACAAAAATGTCATGAAAGCCGCATTCGACCCGATGCGGCCTTTGCTTGCACAACTGGTCGTGACGCGGCGATGCAATCTTTCCTGCGGCTATTGTTACGAATATGATCACATTTCCAAAGCCGTTCCGCTCGATGTGCTCCAATCGCGCATTGATGAATTCAAACGATTGAAAGTTGTGTTCGTCACGCTGAACGGAGGTGAACCGCTCATTCATCCGCAGATCTCCGAACTGGTACGTTACATTGGCGAAAGCGGAATGATCCCGATGATGAATTCCAACGGACGAATCCTGAATGCGAAACTGATCATGCAACTGAATGATGCGGGGCTTTACGGAATCCAGATCAGTTGCGACAGTTTGGAGGATAATGAAGTGACGAAGAAAAGCCTGAAACGGTTGAAACCGAAACTCGATCTGCTGAAAACGTACGCCGATTTCAAAGTGCGTATCAATGGTGTGTTCGGTTCTACTCCACCTTCGGAAGTGCTCACACTCGCGAAAACGATCCTTGATTACGGTTTTGATTTTCAGTGTTCACTTATCCGCGACGAAACAGGAGCAGCGATCACGCTCAGCCAGGAATTCCGCGATGTGTACATGGAGATCCGGAAAATGAAAGGGCGTCTCCCCGCTTTCCTGAACGATTCGTTTCAGTTGCCGCTGATCAACGGGGAAAATTCAAAATGGAAATGCAGATCGGGAGCAAGACATTTTGAAGTGGATGCCGACGGATTCGTTCATCTCTGCCAGCCGAGAACCAAAGATTATTCCAAAGCATTGACCGAATACACGCTCGAGGATATCAAACAGAATTTCTATATGGAGAAAACCTGCTCTGCACGCTGCCCGGTGGCATACGCTCACCTGGGAAGCCGGCTCGATGGATTCAGAAACCAAAACGCACTACGCCATGAATAAATTAAGCATCATCATTCCCGCCTTCAACGAAGCTGCACGCATCACGCCGACACTTCATTCCTTCCATTCCTTTCTCGAAAATAATTTTCCGTCTTTCGAAATCCTCGTCGTCGATGATGGTTCAACAGATGAAACTGTAACTGTCGTTCGTTCATTGATGAAAGAACTTCCGCGATTGAAGATCATTGTTTGCCCCGGGAACAAAGGAAAAGGAAACGCAGTTCGTGCAGGAATGCTCGCAGCCACGGGCGATATGCGTTTGTTTTCAGACGCGGACGGATCCACACCGATCACCGAGATCAGCAAACTACTGCAGCCGCTGTTGAATAATGAATGTGACATCGCGATCGGTTCGCGTTACGCACCCGGATCTGAAGTCGTGAAAGCTCAGCCGTTGTACCGGCGCATCTGGAGTCGTGCGGCCAATAAACTCGTGCAGCGCATTCTTCTCCCGGGTATCGCCGATCCGCATTGCGGATTCAAATGTTTCAAAGGAGATGTTGCTGAAAAATTATTCTCCCTCAGCAAAGTGAATGAATGGTCGTTCGATCTTGAAATTCTCGCACTCGCTTTGAAATTTGAAAAGAAGATCGTTGAAGTTCCGGTGAAATGGATCCACGACGAACAGAGCAAGGGAAGAATAAGACAGGTGCCGCAGGAGATCAGGAACCTGAGAAGGATCAAGAAAAGTATGAGCGAAGAGTGATTCTATCACTTTTTTCCTCTTTTTCGATAGTTGCTCGCATAATTTTCTTGGTGAAACTTTGAGACTTGGTGTCTTCGTGGCCTCGATTTGTCTTGTATGATACACTGCGAGACCACAAAGGCACAACGGCACGAAGGAATCACAAAGATTCAACTGAGTCACTACCTCCTCCCTCTTTATGGAATACGAATGAAATAATCATCGTATTTTAGGGGAACCTCAAACAGGAAATGATCATGAAGCAGGCAGCAACGCGAATTATTTTATTTCATCTGCTGTTTTTCTTTCATACTGCCGGACACGCCCAGGTGAAAGTGAAAGAGCTCACGCCGTTGATCACCTTCGCCGAAAATCCGCAAACGCACAATCTTCACATCACCTGTGACGGAAAGAATTACTGGACGATCAACGGAGGTGTCGCGTCGCGCGGACAGATCTGCAAGTACACGCTGGATGGAAAACTTCTTGCAACTTATCCGGTGAACATTGACGGACGCGGGCTTTCCTACAATAAGGCGGATGGAAAATTCTATGCGTCCACTTATCTCGGCGACATCGTTCGCTTTGATGATATCACCAAAGGGAAATACACGACACTCTTCGCCGGAAAAATGCAGGACGGACAATGCACGTTCGCTTTGTCGGACGACGGAACGCAATTCTATGATTTCACGAAAGGAAAATTATTGATCCATGATCTGAGATCGGGAGAAGTGGTGAAAACGATCAACGGTTTCA
>DATJEX010000393.1:0-5634 GCA_035496135.1 Bacteroidia bacterium | reverse complement strand
AAAGGCACTGGAAGCATCTGGATCAATAAAAATGCCGCTGATCCCGATAACCGGATCGTCATTCTCCAGGGAAGCCGAAAAGGAGTGGATGTGACGATGGAATCTCCGCAGGCGAATAGTTATCGCGCTGTTTCTTTTTTCACCGGGAAAGAATTGTGGCGCATGAATGTGAAGCACACGAAGAGTTACAGCCGCGATGTGGATGCTTCCGCTTTACTCATTGGCGATACGGCGTACATCGGTTTGGAAAATGGAACGTTCGTTTCTTTCGATCCGGGAATTTCCGCTACAAAAGATGATTCGGTTTTCCGCCCGAGAGTTTTTTCACAGGAACAATTGTACAACGATGTGGATGCAGCGAAACACGGAGGAAATCTCGTTACGGAAAGTTCTCCCGCGCGTATCGGCGATCATGTGTACATCACCGCTGGATCGGGGCACGTGTACGGGTACGATCTGAAAACAGACAGCATCGATTGGGATTTTTATATCGGTTCGGATATGGATGGAACTCCGGTCGTCACTTCCGATAATTGCATTCTCGTCGCAGTGGAAAAACAATACATCAATGGAAGAGGTGGAATTTTCAAACTTGATCCGGAGAAACCGGCAGCGGATTGTGTCGACTGGTATTTCCCGACCGGCGATTTCAGTTTTTCGTCATGGGAAGGCGGAGTGATCGGAAGTCCGGCGGTGAATGATGCGTACAACGACGGAAGCATGGAACATCTCGCAGCATTTACCGGAATTGACGGAATGCTGAATGTGGTTCAATACGATCGCATCAACCATGATTCACTGGCGACAGGTCCCGATGGAAAAACAAAATATCCTGTTCCGGTGGTGCGTTACCAGAAACACATCGGCTCATCCATTTCCACACCTATTTTCACAAAAGATAAATTGATCGCTGCAGGATATTCGGGCGTGAATTTATTTTCCTACGACGCGGCCGGAATTTTCACCCATCTCGATTTTCACGGCGGAATTTTCGAAGCGAGCCCGGTTGCCGATCACGGAAAGATCTACATCGCTTCCCGTGACGGATTCCTGTATTGTTTTGGTGATACAACTCATGGTGCAGGAAAACCGGATGCTGATGTTGTCGCTACGGTAAAAGAAAAACCTGCAGTGAAAAATATTAAGGTCGCCGCGCCGAAAAATTCGGGGAACGGAAAGTACGCGCTCATCGCAGGGGTTTTCCGCCAGAAGGAAAATGCACAACGATTCAGGCAGCAATGGAGTGAAAGAGGATTCATCGCGGAGATCATTCCGAACGGAGATCTTTATTACGTTTCGATCGCTGATGCTTCCACCCTGGAAGATATCACCAAAGTAGCTTCCGATGTGCAGTTGAAATTCAGCGCCGATTGCTGGATAAAGGATTTTGAATAAGGCAACCTGTGTATTTCATGCACGTCTTTATTAAAAACTGCACGAATGAAAAAGCTCCTCACCATATTATTCCTTATTCCGTTGTCCGGCTTTTCCCAGGACAACACCGATGCAACAGCACAACAAGCTAAAACGAATGAATTAGGCGTTGCCTTCCTTTCTATGAATAGCCTGGACATCTGGGCCAATGGAAAAAATTTGCAGGCAAGTATAGAAACGCGTTTTCCTGTAGGATTGATGTATAATCATCATTTCGGGAAGAATATCCTCCGTTTCACTTCCGGCTATTTCGTTCATGTGATCGATGTGAATAATGATGCCGGTTATCATTATTACTATCGCGCTTCGGGTGCCGATCGGAATCTCAGTTTGAGTCTTGGATACGCACGGGAATTCCGGTTCAGGAAACTCAGTATAGATCCGTTCGCCGATCTCACTTACAGGTACCAGCTGGCGGTCGGAAGAGAGTCCACTTATGGAGACATCATTTACGAGGAAGATGTTTATTTCAAAAATGAGACCGATCTCTTCGGGGCAAGGATTGGCGTCAACTTCAGTTACCAGTTGAATCCATACCTGGCGGTTTCGGCCGAATTCTCAGAAGGAATGGACCGGGAATATTATCACAACCTGCTTTCGGGATATGATTCGCCATCTCATTATCAACGGGTTCATTTCAATCCGATAGACCACATCGGGATCGCTTTCTGTTTCTGAAGACTGTGAATACGCTTTTCCGATTATCTTTGGTTGTTGCGTATGAGAAGAATATTAAGCTCTTTCGTTTTCATCCTCTTCTTCGTTTCGCTTTCGGCACAGGAGATCAATCAGACCATTCCGTTCCGGATGAGCATACGCGCTGCAGCGACCGTTCCGCATTCACTATCGAACAAAGCGTTCCGGAGAAGTTTCACCGGTATTTACAATATCACAGCCGGATATTATTACCAGGTCTTTCACGGATTCGAAGCAGGATTGCAATTCGAACATTCGCTCTGGAAAACGGCCGACAATAAAATTCCCGGGTTGAATACCTACGCACAAACCTTTCACGGTGGAATTCGTGTTGGATACGATAGGGTAGTGGGAACGAATTCGGTCGCGTTCGTCGGCATTTCTTTCATGGAAGGAATGATCAAATTTTACGGACTATCCATTCAGTCGGGAACTGACCTCACGAATTTCAGATCGCATTTCAATTACAACCAGGTGTGCGCAGACGCAGGCGTATTTTTCTACACCGAAGGAAGTTTCGCCATCGGCATTCATTTCGGCGCCGATTTTTCCAATTACCATTTTGATCCGTACAGCATCTTTCTCAACCAGCACAAAGCCTACGTCGCTTCCGATCTCAACGGAACATTCGCGCAATTGAACGTGGGATTCTCCGTGGTTTACAGCTTTGATTCGAATAAGCCGAAAGCGCAATGATGAAAAGGATCCTCCGAATGATTATCCTGTTGGAGTGTCTATGCATTTGCCTTTCTGCCCAGATCAAATACACGATAAAAGATTCCGTGGAAGTAGGATATAAAGCTACCCCTTTCGATACGTTCATCTGGGTACGACATGAACCTGATAAAGGCAGGATCACAGTTTATTACGATGACAAACGAAAACATAAAGCGCTGGAAGTAGATTACCTGGGGAACAAAAGATTCAGTTCCACTTCCTGGTATAGCAATGGGATCATCAGGGATCAAAAACTGAATATTGATAGTCTTCCTTATTATGAGCAGGACATGGAAATGTGGTATCCGGATGGTCAGCAGCGTTTGTATACGAGAACAACTGCGTATAGTATGATCGCGATAAACTGGTTCAATAACGGGGAAATTGTATATGACAAAAGGGTGGCAGGGACAGGTCACTGGAATTTTTCAAAATGTACTGGTATCACCAAAACATATAACAAACTGAAAGTCGTTAGACTTGATATCTTCTATTTTGATTCCACCGAAGTCGACTTTCTTTTTTCTTCAGGCAGGATCGCAACAAAGACCATTTATTTTTTTGATAATGCATCTGCATTCGGAAGCCATGAGCATTTTCAGCAGTCATACAATGAAAACGGGACGATCGCAACGACTCCTATCTATGCGGAACTGGGAAGACAAGCAGTCACCTGGTACGATTCTACAGGGCATAAAACAGAAGAAGGAGACTGGCTCAACGGCAGGATCGGTGTACACAGGGAATATTATCAGAACGGAAGCTTAAAGGCAGAAGGGGAGTACACCGTCAGAGAAAAACATTTTACAACAACAACTTCAGTGAATTATTGTCCCGTAAAATCAGGCCACTGGAAATTTTATGACGAAACAGGGAAAATGATCCGCGAGGAATGGTACGACGAGCTGAACAGAAAATTCAAAACCTACGATGCCAATGGAAATGTGCTGACGGAAGGTGACGATAAGATCGAAGCGATCGGCTGCGGATAAAAAAATCCCCGCAACTTTCATTGCAGGGATTCTGATATTTGAGTTGTCAGACTGAGCCTGTCGAAGGCTGACTATTCTTCTTTCTTATCCGACTTCTTGTCCTTTTTCGTTTTCGGTTTTCCCGCTGTGATCACGATGTCTTTTTTCTCTTCATCGTAACCGATGATGACCACATCTCCTTCGGTAACCCCGGATTTGATGATCTCTTCGGCGAGCGGATCTTCAATGAATTTCTGGATCGCACGTTTGAGTGGACGCGCACCATAGTTCGCGTCGAATCCTTTGTCGACGATGAAGTCTTTCGCTTTGTCGCTGATGTCAACGGTGTAACCCATTGTAGCGATACGGCCGATGAGCTTCGCCAATTCGATATCGATGATCTTGTGGATGTCTGCGCGTGTAAGCGAATTGAACATGACCACATCGTCGATACGGTTCAGGAATTCGGGAGCGAATGCTTTCTTGAGTGCGTTCTCGATCACACCTTTTGCATGATCATCGCCGCTCTCTGCTTTCGCGCCTGTGCTGAAACCAACACCTGTTCCGAAATCTTTCAGTTGACGTGAACCGATGTTCGATGTCATGATGATGATCGTATTCTTGAAATCGACTTTTCTTCCGAGTGAATCGGTCAATTGGCCGTCGTCAAGAACCTGCAGGAGCAGATTGAATACATCCGGATGCGCTTTCTCGATCTCGTCGAGCAGAACAACGGAATATGGTTTACGGCGTACTTTCTCTGTCAATTGTCCGCCTTCTTCATAACCAACATAGCCCGGAGGCGCTCCCACGAGACGGGAGACCGCGAATTTTTCCATGTACTCACTCATGTCGATGCGGATGAGTGCGTCATCATTATCGAACAGATAACGGGCGAGAATTTTCGCCAGTTGCGTTTTACCAACACCGGTTGGTCCGAGGAACACGAACGAACCGATCGGCTTGTTCGGATCTTTCAGTCCGGCGCGGTTACGCTGAATTGCTTTTACAACTTTCTTGATCGCTTCGTCCTGGCCGATTACTTTCCCTTTCAGGTTCTCGTACATCAAACCAAGTTTATCACTTTCATTCTGTGACACACGCTGAACAGGAATACCGGTCATCATGGAAACAACCTCAGCGACATTTTCTTCCGAAACCGTTTCACGGTGTGAGCGTGATTCTTCTTCCCATGCTTTCTTCGCTGCTTCCAGTTGTTCCGCCAATTGACGTTCACGATCGCGCAGGCGTGCTGCTTCTTCGTAACGCTGGCTGCGAACGACCTGGTTCTTTTCTTCTTTTACTTTCTCGATCTCCGCTTCAACTTCCAGGATCTTCTTCGGAACTTTTATGTTCGTAATGTGTACGCGTGAACCTGATTCGTCCAGCGCATCGATCGCTTTATCCGGAAGATGACGGTCGGTGATGTAACGGGAAGTAAGTGTTACACATGCTTTGATCGCATCATCAGTATATGTTACGTTGTGGTGATCCTCGTATTTCTGTTTGATATTGTTCAGGATCTGTATCGTTTCGTCAATAGAGGTCGGTTCAACGATCACTTTCTGGAAACGACGCTCGAGAGCTCCGTCTTTCTCAATGTACTGACGGTACTCATCGAGTGTTGTCGCGCCGATGCACTGGATCTCTCCGCGTGCAAGTGCTGGTTTGAACATGTTCGATGCATCAAGTGAACCTGAAGCTCCACCGGCGCCGATGATCGTGTGAATTTCGTCAATGAAGAGAATGACATCCGGAGATTTTTCCAGCTCATTCATCACTGCTTTCATACGCTCTTCGTATTGTCCGCGGTATT
>DATJEX010000392.1:0-5737 GCA_035496135.1 Bacteroidia bacterium | reverse complement strand
ATACAAAAACAACGGATATCGATTTCCTGAATAAACTTAAATGGTGACGGGTGATGTCGGGTGTTATCACCCGACATTGCACGATCAAAAAAATTAATTTATGATCAAACTTGCATGGCTTATCCCTCTTCTTCCGCTGATCGGATCGACGATCATCGGGTTCGGAGGTAAAAAACTTTCCAAACAGCTCGTCACCATCATCGGTTGTGGTGCAGTGTTGCTGGCCTTTCTTCTTTCGGCGGGAATTTTCTTCCAGCTGCACGGCACTTCGAATGAAGTGAAAGTCATCGACTGGATCGCTGCCGGAAAACTTCATGTCGACTTCGCTTTCCTGATCGATCCGCTTTCCACTTTATTCCTGCTCATCATCACCGGCATCGGATTCCTCATTCATGTTTACTCCGTGGGCTATATGCACGATGATGAGAAATACGATCGCTTCTTCTGTTACCTCAATCTCTTCGTCTTCTTCATGCTGCTGCTCGTGATGGGCAACAACTATGCGCTGATGTTCGTGGGCTGGGAAGGTGTCGGACTCTGCTCCTACCTGCTCATCGGATTCTGGTTCAAGAACACATCGTACAACAACGCGGCGAAAAAAGCTTTCATCGTCAATCGCATCGGCGATCTTGGTTTCCTCATCGGGATGATCATGATCTATTCGAAATTCGGCGGACTTGATTTCGCTTCTGTTTTCAGTAAAGCATCAAGCGTTCCGCAATCGGATGTGATGATGCTGAACTCGATCGGCATTCTGCTCTTCATCGGCGCCTGCGGAAAATCGGCACAGATCCCATTGTACACCTGGCTTCCGGATGCGATGGCGGGCCCGACGCCTGTGTCCGCGCTCATCCACGCGGCGACGATGGTGACCGCAGGTGTGTACATGATCGCGCGCTCGAGCATCATCTTCGCACACGCGGAGATCGCTTCGGCGATCGTTGCGTTTATCGGATTGCTCACTTTGCTTTTTGCAGCGACGATCGGATTGTTCCAGAACGATATCAAGAAAGTGCTCGCTTATTCCACCGTGAGTCAATTGGGATACATGTTCCTCGGTCTCGGCGTTGGCGCATACACCGGCGCAGTATTCCATGTTACCACGCACGCGTTCTTCAAAGCCCTGTTGTTCCTCGCCGCGGGATCTGTCATTCACGGTATGAGCGGCGAACAGGATATCCGCAGAATGGGGGGACTTAGAAAAAAATTGCCGATCACGCATCTTGTTTTTCTCATTGGCACAATTGCCATTTCCGGTATTCCTCCGTTCTCCGGATTTTTCTCGAAGGATGAAATTCTCGGACACGTTTACGAGCACAATAAAATTTACTGGATGCTCGGTGTGATCGGATCGATGATGACGGCGTTCTATATGTTCCGTTTGTATTTCCTCACGTTCTGGGGCGATTTCCGCGGCACACACGACCAGGAACATCATTTGCATGAATCGCCGAAGAGCATGACCGTTCCGCTGATGGTGCTTGCCGTACTTTCTGTTGTTGGCGGATTCATCGGCATTCCAATGAAAGAAGGCTGGCATTTGCTGGAGAATTTCCTGAAGCCTGTTGTAGGCGACGCGACCTTCCGCATGAGTGCCGGGGATATGATGTCGCACGCAGAAGAAGTGAGACTGATGGTGATCGCTGTGGTCGCTGCGGCCGCTGCCATTTATTTCGCTTACAGTATGTATGTGAAGAATGAAATTCTTCCGAAAGAGAATGAATCGGAAATGTCGACCGTGCAGCGCACGATCTTCAACAAATATTATGTCGATGAATTCTATGATGCCATTATCCGTAAACCGCTCGACTGGTGTTCCGATAAATTATACCGCTTCTTCGAACTGCGCGTGGTGGATGGATTCGTGAACTTCATTGGAACTTCTGTCCGGTGGACCTCTTCTGTCGCGCGTTACGCACAGAGCGGAAATGTGGATTTCTACGTTTTCGCGATGGTCATCGCCGTCATTGCAATACTCTTAATCAAATTATTCTGAAATACTGCTGATAAACTATGATCACAGCATCACTCATCGGATTACCGCTCGTCTTCGCTCTGCTTCTGCTATTCACCAATGGAGAAGGAACGAAACGCATCGCACTTGTCGCCGCAATGCTCGAATTCGGATTGACATTGTTCGCTTATTATTATCGTCACACGCATCCCGCGGATGAAGCGCATCGTTTGTGGATGAATGTTCCGTGGATCACTTCCATGGGCATTAGTTTCAATGTCGCACTCGACGGAATAAGTCTGGTGATGGTGATGCTCACCACCTTCCTCGTTCCGCTGATCATTCTTTCCGGATTCAAAAAGAAGATCGAGAATCCGACGCTTTTTTATTCGCTCATTCTCTTCATGGAAATGGCGCTCGTGGGCGTTTTCCTTGCGCGTGACGGATTTTTGTTCTACGTGTTCTGGGAATTGGCACTCATCCCGATCTATTTCATCTGCCTCATGTGGGGCGGAGAGAACCGCGGAAAGATCACCTTCAAATTTTTCGTGTACACACTCTTTGGAAGTTTGTTCATGCTCGCCGCGCTCATCTATTTATACCTGAATACTTCGATCGGTTCTACTGGCATCCACACGTTCGATCTCAATTCACTTTATGAAGCGGGACACAAACTTACTTCCACCGAACAATCGTGGGTGTTCTGGGGAATTTTCCTCGCCTTCGCCATCAAGATGCCGATCTTCCCTTTCCACACCTGGCAACCGGATACGTACGTAGTTGCACCTACACAGGGAACCATGTTGCTCTCGGGCATCATGCTGAAGATGGGAACGTATGGATTGATCCGCTGGCTGCTTCCGATGACGCCGCTCGCGTTTGCTGAATGGGGACACGTCGTTGTTGTGCTGTGCGTGGTGAGTGTGATTTACGCCTCGTGCATGGCCATCGTGCAGAAAGATTTCAAACGTTTGATCGCGTATTCTTCCATCGCACACGTCGGATTGATCGCCGCGGGTATCATGGCATTCTCCGTTGATAAAGGAAACGTCGAAGGACTTTCGGGCGCGATCGTGCAGATGTTCAGTCACGGAGTGAACGTAGTTGGATTGTTCTTCGTTGCCGATCTCATTCTTTCCCGTACCGGAACAAATGAGCTCGACAAGCTCGGCGGGATCAGGAATGTTTCTCCGCAATTCACATCACTCTTCATGATCATCATGCTCGGATCGGTGGCATTGCCATTGACGAACGGATTCATCGGGGAATTTTTACTCATCAACGGAATTTACCAGTACGGAATGTGGACAGCGATCTTCGCAGGACTCACGATCATCCTCGGGGCGGTTTACATGCTGCGCAGTTTCCAGGCGATCATGCTGGGCGAAGTGAGATCGACCACTTCTGTTTTTCCGAAACTGGAAACAAGTGAACTCGCCGTGTTGCTCATCGTGTGCGCGGCCATTCTTCTCTTCGGCATTTTCCCGAAACCGATACTCGGCATCATCCAGAACGACATTCAGTTGCTCGTTTCCAAAATGACCGTAACCGTTCAACCATAACTGAAAAAAATCGTCACGCCAGGGCGTGACAACGACACATATGAAAGTAATTCTCGCATTAAGTGCTCTCGGAATCATTGTTCTGTTCGCGGAACTCTTCCGTTTCAAAAAAGCGCTCTTCCCTATCGTGATCCTCGGAATTCTTGCATCGCTCGCCGCTGCGATTTCCTACTGGAAATATACCGATGGCGCGCTTGCTCCGTATTTTTCAGGAATGGTGGATGCGCACCATCACATTCCGGATGCATCGCTGTTGACCGGCCCGTATAGTTTCGCGCAGATGATCAATTTCGATCACTCATCCATTCTCATCACTTCCATCATGCTCGTCACGGCTTTGTTGTGGTTCGTGATGGCGAAAGGATTTTTCAAAGATGAATCGAGCAGCAGCGATAAATATTCACTGATCATTTTCTCACTCGTCGGCGCGGTAGTACTTTCCTGCTACAGCAATATGGCGATGCTGTTCCTCGGCGTGGAGATCCTTTCCATTCCATTGTATGTACTCGCCGGAAGCAACAAGAGCGACCTGAATTCGAATGAATCCGCTTTCAAATATTTTCTGCTGGGCTCTTTCGCTTCAGCATTCCTGCTCTTCGGTATCGCAATGTTGTACGGCGCAACAAGAACGTTCGATCTCAAAGCGATGAGCATCGCGGTGAATTCAGGCAATGTCACTTCCACCGCGTTGCTTTACGGCGGAATAATCCTTCTGCTTGTTGGTTTGCTCTTCAAGATCGGCGCGGCTCCGTTCCATTTCTGGACGCCTGATGTTTACCAGGGCGCGCCTACACAAGTCACGGCTTTCATGTCGACCGTTGTGAAAACAGCCGCGATCGTCGCGATCATGCGACTCTTCCTCACTTCTGTTTTCGGCGGGACGTCAATGATTGCTTTCTGGTCGCCGTTGCTTGCGGTTTGTATCGGGCTGACATTTTTCATTGGAAATATTGCCGCAGTGGCGCAGGATCGTGTGAAACGCATGCTGGCTTTCTCGAGCATTTCTCACGCGGGATTTTTATTGCTCGCGGTTCTTGCCGTGAAAAATTTCTCGGCTAAAGCGATCGTGTATTACGTTTCCGGTTATTCCATAGCTTCCATCGCGGCATTCACAGTGTTGCTGAACATCATGGACCAGACGGGAAGCGACAGCGTGGACAACTTCAACGGACTCGGAAAGAAAAACCCGATGCTCGCTGTTGCGATGACGATCGCGCTTTTTTCATTGGCAGGAATTCCGCCAACAGCGGGCTTCTTCGGAAAATACTACGTCCTGAACGCGGCGCTGATCAATGGAAATTACTGGCTTGCCATTTTCGGAATTCTCGGTTCACTTGTTGGTGTTTATTATTACTTCCGCATCATCATCGCGATGTATTTCAAAGAATCAAAATCGGATGTGGCGATCAATGCGGGTTCTACACACCAGGCGTTGCTCTTCGTTACAGCTGTTGCTACACTCGTACTTGGATTGTTGCCCGATCTTCTGCTGAACATCGGAACCGACATCGCGAGCGCTTCAACGGTGATCCAACCTTAATTTTCATTTATGCAGATCAGGAAGTCCGGGCTTTCATTTTGGATCTTCATTGGTCTGGTGCTGGGAATTGTCTGCGGGATCATCGCGCACCATCTCATCTGGCAGAATATCAATGAGGATTCCCTCAGCCCTTTCGTGCGTGAACGCGTGAAGGATTTCGCGGCAACGAAAGTCGTTGGTTACAAAATTCTCAGCGACATTTTTCTTTCACTTGTCAAAGTCATTGTCGCGCCGCTTGTTTTTTCACTGCTGTTCACCGGCCTGGTGAAATCGGGAAGCTTCGGGGCGATGGGGCGCATTGGCGGAAAAACACTTTTGTATTTCACGGGAGCAACACTCATCGCATTGACCATGGGATTGCTCATCGTGAATATTTTTCATCCCGGAACTTCGCTCGATGTTCACAACGCTGCGCAAAAAATTGTCGCGCCGAAATCTTTTGACGTCTCTGACTTTGTCGTTCATGTTTTCCCGAAAAATATCATTGACAGCATGGCGAGAAATGATATTCTCCCGATCATCATTTTCACTTTGTTCTTCGCAGCCGCCACATCGGCTGTCGGCGAAAGAGGAAAGATCGTAGTGGAATTCTTCGATGCGGTGGCGCACGTGATGCTGAAGATGACCGGCTACGTGATGTACTTCGCGCCGCTCGCGGTATTCGGGGCAGTAGCTGCTGTC
>DATJEX010000391.1:0-5250 GCA_035496135.1 Bacteroidia bacterium | reverse complement strand
GGTGTCATGAATATCATTCCGTACATCGGGCCATTGCTCGGTGGCGTGTTTGCCATTGTCATCGGGCTTTCCACGAATCTTGATCTCGATTTTTATCATGGCATGATCCCGCTGGTGGAAAAGATCGTCCTGGTATTTGTGATCATGAATCTGACCGACGGATTTTTAGTTCAGCCGATGATATTGAGCAATCGCGTGAAAGCGCACCCGATCGAGATCTTTACCGTGATCCTGATCGCCGGAACGCTCGCCGGTATCGGTGGAATGATCGTGGCGGTACCCGTGTACACGATCCTGCGCATCATCGCACGTGAATTTCTCAGCAAGTACAGATTCGTGAAGCGCCTGACGGGCGAACTTGATACATCTTCCGAATCAACCTTTCAAAAATGATCCAGTATGATCTCGAAAAAGACCCTCGAATTCCTGAAAAAACTTTCGAAGAACAACAACCGTGACTGGTTTGAAAAGAACAAGCAGCTTTATCTTGAAGCGAAAGATGATGTCGAGAAGAATATTGATGTGATCATTGCGGGAATCCGTAAATATGACAAACGCATCGGTGCCGAAGTAACCGCGAAAAAAAGTATGTTCCGCATTTACCGCGATGTCCGTTTTTCAAAAGACAAAAGTCCGTACAAGAATAATATCGGCGCGATCATCAATCCGGGTGGAAAGAAAGCTGTTGCCCCGGGATATTACGTTCACATCGAACCCGGAAAAGCATTTATAGCAGGCGGATTGTGGCAGCCCGAAGCTCCTGAGCTGGGAAAGATCCGCCAGGAGATCGATTACAATCTTGATGAATTCAAAAAGATCGTGAGTGCAAAAAAATTCAAAACACTTTTCGGCGGACTCGACCAGGAAGATAAACTCGCCAATGTTCCGAAAGGTTATGCGAAAGATCACCCGGCGCTTGAATTCCTGAAACTGAAAAGTTTTGTGGTGGTGATCGAGTTGAAAGAAAAAGATGTGCTTGGAAAGAATTTCACGAAGCTCGCCGTGGATGCGATGAAGGCAATGCTGCCGCTCAATAATTTCCTGCAGCGGGCGATTGATTAGTCAGGAGTGCGGAGGGAGGAGTTCGGAGCGTTATTTTTTTCCACCCTTCACTTCATACTTACAACTCATTGATATAACAAAATGACCAGATTCAAAGAAGGCCAAAGAATCGAAAATGCAATAAAGCATAAAGATGAGAAGGAACTTCTTTGGGCAATTTCTTATTGTAAATCCAGATTGAGCCTTGCTAAATTGAAACAACATATCAAGCACTGGAAAAATTTGATCCATGAATTAGAGAGGGCTTTGAATGATGAGAACAAATAATTCTCAGAGAATACTCCCAGCTCCTCTCTCCCAACTCCCTTCTCAATAATGCCACATGTCGCTTTCGAAATTCGAGATCTCATTTTTGATCCGGTCCGATTCGAGCAACGCATCCACTCCTGTTTCATATTGATTGATCGTCCGATCGTACACGTTTGATTCCTTGTGAATGTAGCTGGAGAAATAACGCTTCTGGAACATATCGTCGTACGTGATGCGCTGCGCATAATTCTGCCCGAGGTAAACGCCCTGCTTCACGAGCAACGGGCGCAGTTGCGGAAAGTACAGCCAGAACAACGGGCGATAACCGAGCACTGCTCCCGATGACGGATCTGTTTTCGTCGCCATCGGGCAGATGCCGAGAATGCGCACATCCATCACCGAACGCTGCTTATCAAAGAACCAGTCTTCCTTGATCCAGTAGGCAAGAATATCCGTACTGCTGATCTCGTTCACCACCGTATCTTCTTCATACGTCCCCGGTGCATTCGGATTTTCTACGCTAATCACTTCTTTCGACACGAGGAGATTTTCCACCGCAGCCGGATCCATTTTCACTTTGAATTCGTCATCCATCGCCGGATTATCGAACGCAGTGATGGCGCCACTCATCACACCGCATTTGATCAAATCGAAAAGACTCTGCAATCCATCGTGCGGAGTTTCCGGGTAATAATACGGTTGATTCATTTTCTCACGAAGGTCGAGCGTTCGCCATATACGCTTCGACCACATGACATCCGCTTCGCGCAGATACGGATACGGCACCGGCCTTCTTGAAGGATTCATCACACTTCCACCAACGCCGGTAGAATCGACATTGATACACGGTGCTGTTTGCCCGAAAACGTACGACGCGAAAAATAAAAGCAGGATGAAAAGAATGATCCTTAATGCTGAACGTAATTCATATTGCGCGGTACGGATCGTTTGCCTGAATTGGTTTCGGCTCTTCTCTCTATGCAACATAGAAATGGATTTGGGGTTGCCTGGTGATGACAAAAAAGTGTAGAGTGTTGCATGAAAGAATAACGCTGATTTTGTTCTGCTATTATGTGAAAAAAAAGATCCTCCCCGCATCAGGGAGGACCTTCCGTGCCGAACGATCGGCACCTTCGCTATCCACTCACACTTATCTTAGAAATGCCACATATCGTGTTCATAGGAGAAAATGTCGTTCTTGATGCGCTCTGATTCGAGTTGTGCGTCTATGCCCTGCGCATATGCGTAGATCGGGCGGTCGTACACGTTCGATTCTTTCCGCACATAACTCGAGAACATCCGTTTCATGAAGAGATCATCGTAGGTCATGCGCTGCGCGTCATTCTTCGTATTGTAAGCCTCAGCGTTGGCCAGGGTTTGACGCAGTTCCGGAAAATAAACCCAGAAGAGCGGTTCATATCCTTCCACTTCACCGGTTGATGGATTGAGTTTTTCCTTCAACGGACAGAGTCCGATGATGCGCACATCCATTACTCCTCTTTCTTTATCGAAGTACCAGTCTTCTTTCACCCAGTATTGTTTCACCATTGGAGAGGTCAGTTCGGTTTTGATCGGACAGATGATCCATGTACCCGGATTATTCGGATCCTCGCATTGATTGGTAGAATCCCATTGTACAAAAAGATCCTGGATCTGTTTGGGCGACATCGGCGTGGTGAATTCATCATCCATCGCCGGATTATCGTAGGCATGCAGAGAGCCATCGAGTAATCCCTTTTTCATCACGTCGAAAAGACTTGCGCGGTCGTTGAGTGGTGCTTCGGGATAATAGAGCGGGAGATTCATTTTCTCTCTCAGGTCGATGGTGCGCCAAACTCTTTTCTGCCACATGATGTCGGCTTCCTGTTCCGGCACGTATGGAACGGCTTTGCGGTTCCTCGCATTTTCTTTCAGGTAAAACGTTTCTCCGTTGGCAGGATTAGCGAGCGGATTCATAACGGTTCCCGCTCCTGCTCCTGAAGCGCCCATGGTGATGGTTGCGCCGGAAGTTGAAGTACCTGTTTGCGCGTAAACAACTGTGGTGGCAAAAGCCGCGAATGTGAACGCCATGATCGCTTTTCCGACGAAAAGTGCTGGATTGTTTTTTTGATGCCTGTTTTTCATTTTAAGCTCCTTTCTGGTTAGTTGAAAGCATAAGCCCCATCCAGGATAAAAGTCACACAGCAGGCAAAAAAAATCCCCCTTGTCAGAAACAAGGGGGATCGAAGAGTTCATTTTTTCTTAGAAATGCCACATATCGTGTTCCATTTCGAAGATATCGTTCTTGATACGATCTGACTCGAGAAGGGCATCAATTCCCGTGTAATAAGAACTGATGGTACGATCATATACGTTTGATTCTTTGTGAACATAGCTCTGGAACATACGTTTCCAGAATACATCATCAAGTGAGCGGCGTTCCGCGTCGTTCTGCGGGTTGTAAACCTCAGCTACAGCGAAGATCGGGCGGCACTGTGGGAAATACACCCAGAATTTCGGCGTGTAACCGATGATCTCACCGGAAGAAGGATCTGCTTTTTCAGCCATTGGACAAAGACCGAGAATACGAACATCCATAACCGAACGCTGCTTGTCGAAGAACCAGTCTTCCTTCACCCAATATGCTTTGATATTGTTGGAGGTCAACTCATTTTTCAAAGGAGCAAGAATGAAGGTTCCGGGATTGTTCGGGTCTTCCACCTGGTTGGTAGAATCCCATTGTACGAAGATGTCTTCGATCTGGGCTTTGGTCATTTTCACTTTGAATTCGTCATCCATAGCAGGATTATCGAATGCATTGATCTGGCCAGCCTCGAGAGCATCTCTGAGTACATCAAACAAGCTACGACGGTCGTTGATCCTTGTTTCAGGATAGTACAGTGGATGGTTGAATTTCTCACGAAGGTCGATCGTTCTCCAAACACGTTTGGACCACATTACGTCTGCTTCGCGCAGGTAAGTATATGGGATCGGTTTTCTTGTCCTTGTATTCTCTCTCAGGAAAACCTGGTCGGGAAAATTCGGATCAAGGACCTGTGCACGGACTTCGCCGAGCGCAAGAAATGCTACAACTGCAACCAGTACAAACTTCATCGTTTTCATGGTACGTCCCTCCTTCGGAGTTTTTTGGGTTTACTTCACTTTGATATTTACACCCGGGATCTTTCGCATGGTGCCGTCAGGTCCCTGTACAGTGATCTGTTCAAAGAATACTTTATTACCGGCTTTTACGCCGGCGAGCAGTGCTTTCATGTCAGCGGTAACAACCGGCCCAACGCCTTTTTTCTCGACGAATACACCGTTCACGTTAACAGACAGCACGAATGAAATGACTTTGAATGAAAGATCGAAGTCGAAATTTTCCATTTTTGCGAATACACCACTCACGTTATTCAATTCACCTTTGGTCATCTGGCCATCACCTTTGATCGAGCCGACATAAGCGACCGGATCCGGTACACGCTTGATACGGAAATCAAATGATCCCATCGATTTGCTGATACCGTTCAATTTAGCATTCACCGTCAGTGTTGCTTTTGTACCTGATGCTACCGTTACAATATATGAGCCGGGTTTTCCATTTGAACGTAAAGAACCGCCGCTCAACGAAGGTGTAAGATCGCCAGGAGCAACACCTGCTGCCGAGATGGTGATCGGATTGTCAACACCGATATAGAACACGTTCATTTTCTCAAGGAATACAGCTGCAGAAGGTGTGGCAACCATATACTCTGATTTAAACGGATAAGTATCCCACGTATTGTCTGGTTTCTTGACACGAATGAGTCCGGACCATTGCTGCAGACCAACTGCAGATGCCGCAACTTCATACGTTCCGATACCGCGGGAAACTTTCACTGATGTTGAGTCGATCGCACCGATCGGTTTTTTCGTTACAGAATCATACTGGCACAGCCAGATACTTGGATCCTGTGTGGT
>DATJEX010000390.1:0-5206 GCA_035496135.1 Bacteroidia bacterium | reverse complement strand
AGCTGGACTGGATCATCGATCTCGTTTGTCTCTTCGTTTTCACCGGACTCGTTGCATTCAAAATGCAGATGATCAAGAATTACGCGAATCAATACGGAACTTCTGAACCAAAGATGGCCGTGTGGATGGCGCTCAGCATGTACATCACCTTCATCAACCTCTTCATGACGATCCTTCGTTTGATGAGCAGGAGATAGAAAACCCAAATATTATTCTCATGATCCCCGCGGAAAACTGCGGGGATTTTTTTTGCCGCAAAAAACATGTTCTTGCCGCAATGTTCCGGCTTTCATTACGGCTTAACATTATCTTTACATTGCTGCCGCCCCAATTCATCATACCAATGAAAAAAACATTATTTCTGCTTACCCTATCTCCAGTTTGTCTTTATTCACAGATCTCTTCACAATGGGTGGCCCGCTACAATGGCGCTGGCGATTTCAATGACAAAGTGAATTGCGTGACACGCGACGCATCCGACACCATGTATGCGGGAGGTTATACCACAAATGCCGGAAGAGAAAAAGATTTCCTGGTCATGAAGATCGATCCGCTTGGAGATACAGTCTGGACAAGATCCTTTGACGGCCTCAATCATGGACACGATGAAGCAATGGCGATCGGTTACGATCCGAATGGTTTCATCTACGCTGCCGGTTATGAAGAAGGAAGCGGAACAGGAAATGATGTCTTCACTGTAAAGATGGATCTGAATGGTGACACGATCTGGACACGCACTTACAATTTCACAACTAACCTGGATGACCAGGCGAACGCACTCACGATCGATGGAGCAGGAAATGTGATCGTGACGGGTCAAAGTAATTCAGGTTCCGCTGCAGCGACGAACGACGATTACATCACGATCAAATATTCCGCATCCGGCACACAGAATTATGCAGTTCGTTTCAACGGAACAGGGCTCGCTACCGATCGTGCTGTTGGAATCGCTGCATTCCCCAGCGGAAACGTGGTAGTGACCGGAAGAAGCAGGAATGCTTTCGGTGATGATGATTTTGTTACGAAATGTTATTCTCCGACAGGAACAGTGGTCTGGACCGCAGTATTCGATGGAGGCCAGGGTAATGATCGCCCGGCGGATCTGGTGACTGATGGAAATAATAATGTTTATATCACCGGGCAGAGTTCCAACGGTTTCGATTACGATTATGCAACGGTGATGTACACCATGAATGGCGCGGAGATCTGGAGAAATTATTACGATAACATCGTTGGCAATGATTATGGTGAAGCGATCGCGGTGAATGCAAACGGAAATGTAGCCGTAACGGGACGATGTGACGTTACCGGAAATCCCGATTATGATATTTATACGATCGAGTATGACAATGCAGGAAATCAATTGTGGGTCGCTTCTTACAATGGCCCGGGAGCCGGAGACGATGATGCTGCCGATGTAATGATCGATGCTTCGAACAATGTGCTCGTTGCCGGAAAGACCGATATGAACACCAACGTTCTCGTTGTAGATAACGACATGCTCACGATATCCTATAATGCAGTCGGATCGCAGCAATGGGCCCAGACTACAGGCATCTCGGTGAACAGTGACGGCGCTGCAAAGATCACGTATGACAACGCAGGGAATTACATCATTTACGGAAACGTAACAGGAACAACAACGCTCAAGGACATTCGCCGCATAAAATATTCTCCGGCAGGTTCCACTATGTGGGTGTACGATTACAACGGAACAGGTGATCACAGTGATGTAGTGAATGCCATGACGGTGGATGCAAATGGAAATTCCTACATGTGCGGTTACACCTATTCCGCTTCGAACAAGCGCAATATGAGCGTGAGTAAAATATCTCCGGCTGGAAGTATTCTCTGGACCAACTCATTTGACGGAACACTTCACAGCAATGACGAAGCAACGGCGATCGCTGTGGATGGCTCGGGCAATGTTTACATAACAGGATTCATCAAGGACACGATCCAGGGATACAATTACTGTACGATCAAATACAATTCGTCGGGAATACAAACATGGCTCGTGCGCTACAACGGAGCGGCGAATAAAAGTGACAAAGCTGTTGCATTGTGCGTAGATAATTCCGGAAATGTTTATGTCACCGGTGAATCGGATGTTTCGACGACCGCTGTTACAAATAATAATATCCTGACGGTGAAATATAATTCTACAGGAGCGCAACAATGGATTTCCTCCTACAATGGGCCGGGAAACACCAGCGACAAACCGTACGCTATGGCGCTAACGAGTGCGGGAGAACCTGTTGTTGCCGGCAAATCCGCGACAACACTTACCAATGATGACGCAGTGCTGATCAAACTAAGTACTGCAGGTGTTCAACTCTGGACCAGTTTCTATTCGAGCACACTTGGAAATGACCAGGCGCTTACTGTTGCAATTGGACCTACAGGTTTGATCGCGGCGGGATTGCGTATCACGAACGCTTCTCTGAATGACGACATCGGCGTTCACGTGGTGGATAATAATGGTGTACTGAACTGGGATGCTACTTACAGCGGAACGGCCAATGGAAATGACCGCGTGTCTTCGATCACGTTCGACAATTCCGGTAATGTCATTCTGAGTGCGATCTCCGATTACGACACCTCTGCTTTGACCAGCAACTACGATATGCTCACACTCAAGTATAACTCCAGCGGCAGCCTTGCGTGGGCGCAACATTTTGACGGAATAAACGGCGATGATGAAATGGCTGCGACAGTGGCCGTCGACAACAGCACCGGTTACATTTATACGCTTGGCCAGACGAACAACGGAACATTGCTCGTGAAGAATAAAGACATTATCGTGCTGCAGTATGATCCTGCCGGCACGTTGATGAACACGGGAATGTATGATGGAACGTACGGAACAGATTCACCAATGGACATGCGTATCGTGAACAACCAGTTATTTGTCGCCGGAACAAGTAACGGTTTCGCCAATGCACAGAAAGACATGGTCATGATCGACTTCAGTGGCTTCAATGTTTCAACAAACGACATTACAGTGAGTACGGAATACACGGTCTATCCGAATCCTTCCACCGACCACATCACGATCTCATTCGAGGCTCCGGGCCAGCGCGAGATCACTATCGTTGACATGAACGGCCGTATCATTCAGAAAATGTCGGTCGATGATCAGAATCTTACTATTGACGTTTCCGCACTTTCTTCCGGAACGTATTTCGGGATCGTTACATCCGGCTCACGTACCGGCTCATTTACATTTGTAAAGAATCAATGATAGATTCTGCAAAAACATTCGGACAGGAGTAACTTATTAAAAACACGGGAAGCCGGAACGGTCCTTGAATTAACTTTACGCGAATGCCGCGTTCGACCCCGCTTACCGATAAACATTTCAATTTTTTTTCTTCCGAAACCCCGGAAGAAAAAAAAGACATGCACCGGTTCTTCATTTCTACCTATGCAATAGCCGCGGGAATGTTTTTCATCACAGCGCTCGTTTATTATCTCCTTCTGCCCTCTTCGTTCATTCATGATCAGATCTACGCCAAGCGATCACTTCTTCCGGATGGCTTGCGGTTGCGTCCTTTTTTCCTGCTTGGTTTAGGCCTCGTTGTTCTGCCACTTTTCAATCGCATGGCTTTCTTCCGTGTAACACGAGGTTACCTCACCAGCATACTTTTTATTTTCCCCCTTGTTGTCGGATTCTACACCGCCCTGTTCTGCTCGCTTTGCGGATACGATCTGCTCGGGCCACCACTCCTTTCCTCGGGAACCGGTTTCGCACTCACCGCACTGATCGGAATAGCGGCTGAAAAATTATTCTACCTGAAGATCGTCGGTTATCTCAAATTCTTTATCGGGTTCGGATCCATGCTCGCGATCCACACCCTGATGAAAAGTGATTCAATAATGGATTGGTTCGTCGCGGTACCAATTTTCTGGACCTACGATTTCATTTCATCGGACAGCAAAAAACTCTATCACATTCCGAAGATCAAAAATCCGGAACTCGATAACGTGCAACAATTGCTCATCTCCACCATCGCTATCGTTGTCATGGTGCCGCTGTGGCGAAGAGGCGATCAGACTTTTCTTCTGCAGGGAAGAGTGAAAGACTGAACGGATTTTTCAATAACGAAACTCTTTATCTTCGCAGAAGTGATGAGTTATAAGTGATGAGTATGAGGAAACAATCAGTAAATCCGTTTAAATCCGTAATCCGTCAATCTCCGTATTAATCCGTAATCCTCCCCCAAATAACAATCGTATGAAAAAGGCCTACATCTTTCCCGGACAGGGGAGCCAATTCTCCGGAATGGCAAAAGATCTTTATGAAAATAACGCCGGGGCAAAAGCAATGCTCGAAAAAGCGAACGACATTCTCGGTTTCCGCATCACCGACATCATGTTCTCCGGAACAGACGAAGAATTGAAACAGACGAAGGTCACACAACCCGCGATCTTCCTCCATTCCGTCGCACTCGCGTCCACACTTTCCGATTTTCATCCCGACATGGTGGCCGGACATTCACTTGGTGAATTCTCTGCGCTCGTCGCCAACAAAACGCTTTCTTACGAGGACGCGCTCACACTCGTGTTCAAACGCGCGCTCGCGATGCAGAAGGCGTGTGAAATGAAACCATCCACGATGGCGGCTGTTCTCGGAATGGAAGATGCGAAAGTGGAAGAGATCTGCGCTTCGGTAACAGATGATGTGGTCGTCGCTGCGAATTACAATTGTCCCGGACAACTCGTGATCTCGGGAACAGTGACCGGTGTAACCAAAGCCTGCGAATTATTGAAAGCTGCAGGAGCGAAACGTGCGTTGATGCTTCCCGTAGGCGGAGCTTTTCATTCGCCATTGATGGAACCGGCAAGAGTAGAATTGGAAGCGGCTATCAACAGCACGAATTTCAGCACACCGATCTGTCCTGTTTACCAGAACGTGAATGCAAAAGCGGTGAGCGATCCGAACGAGATCAAGAAAAATCTTATTTCGCAATTGACCGCACCTGTTCGCTGGACACAAACCGTTCAGAACATGTTTGCCGATGGCGCGACGAATTTCATCGAGGTAGGTCCGGGCAAAGTGCTGCAGGGGCTCGTGAAAAAGATCGCTGCGGGGGCTGAAGCTGTCTCTGCTTAAATCACTACTGTACGAATTACGAAACTCGCCAAATACGAAGTACGAAGTAGCACGAATTTCAACTTCGTAACATTCGATTTGTTAGTATTT
>DATJEX010000389.1:0-3106 GCA_035496135.1 Bacteroidia bacterium | reverse complement strand
CGAAGATCCTGTTGAAGTGGCGAAAGAATTTGAAGATGCGGGGATAACACGCCTTCACATCGTGGATCTCGACGGAGCGCGCGAAGGAAAAGTGTGTAACCTGAATGTCCTGGAGAAAATTTCCAAATCAACAAAACTGCTCACCGATTTCGGTGGTGGAATAAAGACCGGGACAGAACTCGAGAGCGTCATCTCGGCCGGTGTCACCTACGTTTCGATCGGAAGCATGGCGGTGAAGCAAAAGGAAATGTTTGATTCGTGGATCCAGAAATACGGTCCCGACATTTTTTTCCTGGGCGCGGATGTGCGTGACGGAAAGATCGCAATAAGCGGTTGGATGGAACAGACCGATATTGATGTGCTTGATTTCATCCGCGAGAACATGAGCAAAAGGATCTCGCATGTTTTCTGCACCGATATTTCGCACGATGGAATGATGATCGGGCCTTCACTCACTTTTTACCGGCATTTACTTTTTCAGTGTCCCGGCCTACGGCTCGTAGCAAGCGGTGGTGTTTCCTCGATGGAAGATATCCGTCAACTGCAGGCGCTGGGCTGTGATGGAGTCATTGTTGGAAAGGCGATCTATGAGAATAAGATCTCGTTGAAAGAACTGGCTCAGTTTTCCTGATGAGTGAAGGTGAAAGGGAATGTGAAAGGGAACATACTTCATCTTTTACAATCCCTTTCCCTTTCACATTTTCATTCACAATGTTAACTAAACGAATCATTCCCTGTCTCGATGTAAAAGAAGGCCGCACGGTGAAAGGTGTGAACTTCGAAGGATTGCGCGATGCCGGCGATGCAGTGGAATTAGCGAAGCGTTACGCGGAAGAAGGAGCCGATGAATTGGTTTTTCTCGATATCACGGCGACGAATGATAAAAGAAAAACAATGACGGAACTCGTGCGGAAAGTTGCCGCTGCCATCAATATTCCGTTTACAGTAGGCGGAGGGATCTCTTCGGCAGAAGATGTGCGCGTGCTGCTCGACAATGGTGCGGATAAAGTTTCGATCAATACTTCTGCATTCAAAAGACCGGAACTCATCAACGAACTTGCGCAACAATTCGGGAGCCAGTGCGTGGTTGTGGCAATTGATACAAAGTTGGAGAATGGAGAGTGGTTGGTTTATCTCAACGGCGGAAAAGTAAAAACGGAAAAGCGCGCGCTGGATTGGGCGAAAGAAGCTGTGGAGAGAGGCGCAGGAGAAATTCTTCTGACATCGATGAACAACGACGGAACGAAGAATGGATTTGCGATCGATATCACTGCTGCAATTTCTTCGGCTGTAAATGTGCCGGTGATCGCTTCGGGTGGTGCTGGAACGATGGAACATTTTCTCGAGGTGTTCACAAAAGGAAAAGCAGATGCCGCGCTTGCCGCGAGTATTTTTCACTTCAACGAGATCTCCATTCCGGAATTGAAACGATATTTGTCGAGACATAACGAACCCATCCGGATCTGATCTGCGTCATCTGCGAAATTTGCGAGAAAAATATGAGCACAAATATAAAACCCGATTTTTCAAAATCATCCGACGGACTTCTTCCGGCGATCATTGTCGATGCAACTACTTCGAAAGTGCTCATGCTCGGTTACATGAACCGGGAAGCGTTCGATAAAACAGAAAAGGAAAAGCGTGTCACATTTTTCAGCCGCTCCAAAAACCGGTTGTGGACGAAAGGCGAGGAGAGCGGAAATTTCCTCGATGTGAAAAGCGTGGCCATCGATTGCGACAACGATACGTTCCTGGTCAAAGTTGTTCCGCACGGGCCCGTGTGTCACACAGGAACGGATACGTGCTGGGGTGAAACGAATCCTTCGACAAGCCCAGGACAGGTTGCCGGGAATTTTCTGAAACATCTCGAAGAAGTCATTCAATCGAGAAAGAATGCCGATCCGTCTTCTTCCTACACCGCTTCACTTTTCGCGAAGGGCATCAACAAGATCGCGCAGAAAGTCGGCGAAGAAGCGACCGAGATCGTGATCGAGGCGAAGGATAACAATGATGAATTATTTCTCGGCGAAGCGGCCGATCTGCTTTTTCATTATCTCATTCTGCTCGCTGCGAAGAATAAGAACCTGGGAGATGTGATAGAAGTATTGGAGAGACGGCATAAAGTATAGATCTCAATGAATGGGCTGAACTCGTTTCAATTGCGGTATTCGCGGACTCATCTTTCGACGATCATGAACTTTCCTGTTCCAATTGTTTTCTGGTCTTCCGTTAGCCTGAAAAAATATAACCCACACGGGAGTTCACCACGGGAAAGGATCATGGAAGTTTCCGAGATGTGCTGGATCGACATCACATTCTGTCCTAAACAATCGGTAACCGTTAATGAAGCGTCGTGTACAGGGGAGCTTGTTTGCAGGATCGCTTGATCTGAAAATGGATTTGGATAGATCTTAACTTCAGTTTCCGATCGTGCAATGTTGTGTAAAACACCCTCGGGCATATCCACAAACGGACGACAAGTGGAATCTATCGGTAAAGGAGTGGTCAGGAAGGGAGGATAGTAAACGACAGATTGATTGGCAAAATCAAAGTAATCGTAAATCACCGAATCAATATGCGAAACGCTGGAGCTTGACCAGTAATTATTATCGGCGTAAAGATTCGGCGAGCCATAGGGAACGTCATTATACAGTTCATAGGTACAGCCGGGATCCTCAAAGTCATTCGTCTTCAGGTAAAAAAAATCAAAACTTGCATTGCTGTTTTGATCTCCGTGTAACAGCAGAAGATTTCCACCAGCGTTACCAGTGAATAAATTGTCGTAGATCCTGAGATACTGGCCAGCATAGTAATTGACGAGATACGGTTCGAAATGACAACACGAGCCGGACGCTGAACATGAGTTATTTCTGACAATGTTATTCGCAAAGATCAGGGTGTCATTATAACCAGAATAATAACCTGCTCCTATAAGAACAACTGATGCGTCTGAGGCAGAATTTCCTTCGAAGAGATTATTGAATATTAATCCGCTTGCGATTGGATTACTGTGATCACCCCAGTGAATTGCCGGTCCTCCGGAATTGTTTAAAAAAGTGTTGCAGGTAATGGTGTCAAATGAGCCCTGTAAATCCATTGTAGTTCC
>DATJEX010000388.1:0-2993 GCA_035496135.1 Bacteroidia bacterium | reverse complement strand
AATCGGTGATGCAAAAGCACTGAACATTATCGCCGCACTGGAATTGGGACGCCGAAGAGGGTTTTCGGTAAAGGAACAATTGCCCCAGGTCCAGGTAAGCAAAGATGCGTGGCAGGTGATCCGCAAAGATCTCGATGGACTCGAACACGAAGAATTCTGGATCCTTATGCTCAACCGGTCGAACCGTGTGACGCGGAAGGAAAAAATAAGCCAGGGCGGAATGAACGCGACCATTGTTGACCCGAGGATCCTGTTCAAAAGCGTGATCGCCAGTGGTGCTTCTTCCATCATTCTTTGTCACAATCACCCTTCGGGAGCGGTAAAACCGAGTGAAAATGACATCCGCCTTACACGAAAACTGAAGGAAGGAGCGTTGTTACTCGACATCACTTTGCTCGATCATATTATCGCAGGAGCCGATACATACTTTAGCTTTGCAGACGAAGGTCTTTTATGACCAGTTTATGCTCAAGATCCTGACCATTATCGGGGCAAGACCCCAGATCATCAAAGCCGCCGCATTGAGCCGCGCCATCCGGACCCATTTCTCTTCGCAGATCAAAGAGATCATTGTGCACACCGGCCAGCATTACGACGAGAATATGTCGGAAGTGTTTTTTTCTGAATTGAACATTCCGCGCGCCGATTACAATCTTGGCGTTGGTTCCGGAAGTCATGGAACGCAGACGGCCGCGATGATCACCGGAATTGAAAAGATATTACTGGAAGAAAAACCCGGTGCGATCGTTCTGTTCGGTGATACGAATTCGACACTGGCAGGAGCGGTGGCGGCAAGCAAACTGAATATTCCGGTCGTGCATATCGAAGCGGGACTGCGTTCTTTCAATCGCACCATGCCCGAAGAGATCAACCGCATTCTCTGCGATCACGTTTCCACGCTTTTATTTTCGCCCACAAAAGCGGGAGTGGATAACCTGGCGAAGGAAGGGATCGTAGATGGCGGAAATAAAAAAGCGAGCGCCGTTTCTCCGGCGGTCTATCATTGCGGCGATGTGATGTATGACAACAGCATTTATTTTTCCGAACTCGCGGAATCGAAAAGCGATATCCTTAAAAAGCACGGACTGGAAAAAGGAAAATATTTTCTCGCCACCATTCACCGCGATTCAAATACCGATGTTCAGGAACGATTGAAGAATATTTTTGTCGCGCTGGTGAATGAGGCACAAAAACATTCGAAGAAAGTCATTCTTCCGTTACATCCGCGCACTAAAAAGCAGATCGCACTCGACGCATCACTTCAGAAGCTGCTCGACGGGAATGAGTGGATCGTGATCATTCCGCCCGCAAGTTTCTTCGAAATGATCGTGCTCGAAAAAAATGCGGCACTGGTCTTTACCGATTCGGGTGGTGTGCAGAAAGAAGCATTTTATTTTCAGCGTCCATGTGTCATTCTCCGTGCAGAAACGGAATGGGTTGAACTCGTGGAATGCGGCGCGGCAAAACTGGCGGACGCTTTCCCGGGAAAAATAGAAAGCAGCACGGATGAATTACTGAACGCGCAACTTCATTTTCCGGCACTATTCGGTGATGGCCATGCCGCTGAATTCATTTGCAAAGAAATGCTCCGGCACCTTTCGAACGGATGAGCAAACTCATTGTCTATACGCCCAAGCTGACGAACCGTTGCCGGTTCATGTTCCGGTTATACTTCCGCGAACTGCTCGGGCTTGACCTTGAAATGACGGATGTAGTGGAGGAGTTTCTTTCATCGCAGCACCTCAAAGTGAGTTACGCCGCGCAGCCTGTTGCGGATGAACTTTTTTTCTTCGCGCGGAATCTGTTGACGGAAGCGGGGATCGCGGAACAGAATATTTCCGTCTTCGAATGGGAAGAAAGAAAGGTTTTTTTCTCGGCCGGAAAAAATTCAGCGCTTCCGTTCGATCCATTTGCCGCAGGATTCTATCTCGTGAGCCGTTACGAGGAATATCTTCCGCACATCCGCGATCACATCGACCGGTTCGATGCGAAGAATTCGCTCGCATGGCAACATGGTTTTCTAACGAAGCCGGTTGTGAACGAATGGTCGATCATCATCGGAGAAAAATTGAAAGCGAAATACCCGCAGATCATCCTTCGTCTCCCGGAGTATAAATTCCTTCCCACGATCGATATTGATAACGCGTATGCTTATCGTCAGAAAGGATTCATGCGCAGTGCGGGCGGATATATGAAAGCGTTGCTGAAACTGAACTTCGAGGATATCAAAGTAAGAACGAGAGTGCTCTTCCGTGCGCAGCGCGACCCATACGATACGTACCAGTTTCAACTCGATCTCCAGAAAAAATATAATCTTCGCCCGGTTTATTTTTTTCTCGTTGGAGATTATGGCGTGAATGACAAAAATCTTTCCGTGCAGAACAGGAAATTCCGTGAACTGATCCGCCACATTTCTGATTACGCTGATGTCGGTGTTCATCCTTCCTTCGCATCGAATCGTGAACCATCGAGGATAAGAGTGGAAGCCGGGCGATTGAAAAATATCCTGCATTGCGATATCAACCGCAGCCGTCAGCATTTCCTGATGCTGAAATTCCCGCAAACGTACCGTCACCTGCTCGAGAGTGATATCACGGATGATTATTCGATGGGTTTCGCGAATGAGATCGGTTTCCGCGCAGGCATCTGCACTTCGTTCAATTTTTACGATCTCGATCTCGAAACCGAAACGCATCTGCGCATTCATCCGTTCGCCGTGATGGATGCTACACTGAATCTGTACATGAAACTTCCTGTGGAGCAGGCGAAGGAAAAGATCATGATGCTGATCGATGAGACAAGAAAAGTGGGAGGAACATTCATTTCACTCTGGCATAATGAAACGCTGAGTGATGAAAAAGAATGGAAAGGATGGAAAGTTGTTTATGAAGATCTCGTGGAGTACGCCGTAAATTCAAATCCCCGCAAATGATCAGGCACCTGCAGAGTCATGAGATAGACCGGGAACGGTGGGACGAATGCATCCGGCGTTC
>DATJEX010000387.1:0-3284 GCA_035496135.1 Bacteroidia bacterium | reverse complement strand
ATTTCAGAAAATAACAGGTATTCTGCTTGCCACCCGCAGCTGCACCTGCAAACACGACCAGCATATTCACTTTTGCTTTATCATACTGAGGCGTGTTACCGGAAGTCATCACCGATATTCCGGTTCGCGGATCTCTCGCTGCGAGCTCTCCGTTGATCAGTGAACCTGCAAGTACAAGAAGAGAAATTGAATAATGGATACAGAATTTCATGCGCTTGGTTTTTATCTTGATTCCCTGAGTTGCTTATAACGATCGTACAACCGCTCGATCGGCAAGCGATAGGAGAACGCAAAATATTTCTGGTCATCGAATTTATTGTAGAACGCTTTGTTGACGGAATATTCAAAACTGACCGCGCCAATTTCATAACTCACGAACATGTTGAAGAACTGTCCGTTGTCGGAATGAACATGCGTATCGCTTTTCTGAAACCAGTTGTAACCCAATCCTCCTCCGACCATCAGCCGCGTGAAGTGTGTGTTGCCGACTTTTCCGAGTCCGATATCGAACGACAATCGCGCCATGGCACGCGTTGCTTTGAGGTCGTAACCTGTTTGTGTCGTGATGCTGCCTTTCTCCGCGATGAGATCATATCCGAATCCGTGCGCACGCCCAGACTGAACGATGCCTGTCATGAGTGTATGATCTCCTTTCTTCAGATTCCAATAGGAAACGCGTGGACCAATTGAAATGTGCGGACCGACATCGTACCTGTATGAATCGTAACTGTAAGGTGAATACGTTGTAGTGGCTGTTGTTGTGGTGATGATATAGTCATCGGTATACTCCACATGATCGGAATACGATGTATACTCATTCACACCTTCGTAATGCCCGTCGAACTTCAGATGCGGATCCATCACATCCCACAAAGCGTCGAGTTGAAATGCGAATGTCGGAGCGATGAATACCTGATTCCTGAGCAAACCGTGAACATTATCAAAACCAAGACCGACATTCAATCGGAAATCGATGAGTGTATAGGGAAGCTGCAGACTTATTCCCGGAGCGAATGTCGCCATCCCGCATCTCTGTCCACCGATCGAGAGCAAACCAATATCGCCCGCGATGAATGGAACAACGAAATATCCTTTGATGCCGTATTCCCGTTTCCCGAACGCGTATTTTCTCAGCGTGAAATTACCACCGATGTACGCGTTGTATCCCAACACTTCCTGTTCCGAAGGATCCTTCACTTTTCCTGCCATGTAACCCAGTTCAATGAATTTGTTCCGGATGTGCACGCCCTTCCACGGATCAGTGGAATAATCGTGACGCAGCTTCGGGAAAGCATAATTAAAACCTGCAGCGACTCTCGTGAAATTATTCTGAGCGTCTGCAAAACAACTCATGATGATCATGAATGAGAACAGAATGATTCCGGGGCGGATACGGGAGTTTTTCACTGCAGGTTTTTTTACTGGGGTTACAAAAATCAGTCTTTGATACAACGGACAGAACAACCGATGACGATCGAGTTGTGATCGATCACCGCCGATGGTTGATAAAGTGTGGGATCGAGATTGTTCACAATTCCTAACATCCACGCTTCAGGATAACTTGGTGCGGAAGGAGTATAATACGAGTTGGACCAGAAATATGCTTTGTGGCGCACATCACCGAAAATTCCGGAACCATCGCGCCATCCTCCGGGAAGAGCCGCAAAACCGTAAGCATCTGTTGCACTGTCGTTCGGGGGATACCAGTATTTCGCTCCGTATTGACGCAATTGGTCGCCCGCGTTAGTGCCGAGATAATTCAACAGCGTTTGCCATTCATTCATGCTCGGAATGTGCCAGCCCGGCGGAGCGATCCCTCTCGGATCGGTGATCGCGTTGTAATTATAAAGTCTTCCGTAGATGCGACAGGCTGTTGTGTCATTGTCGTAAGCGCATTGCATTCCGCCCAACGCATATTCCCAATCATCACCATACTGCGCCGTTGCGATCGTATCGCCGTTCAGGTATCTCGTCGAGCGGAGATTCTCTGCCATCCACACTTGTGTACCGATCGTCACCGTGTGATAATAATTTCCTTCCGCATCCTGTATGGAATCGGTGTACACAAAAGGAACGTGTGGTGCTTGCGTCGTTTCCTTTTTGCAGGATGATAAGATCAGTACAGCTATGATGGGGATGATCCTTTTCATATGGGGCTTGAAAAAATTCATGGTGTAGGAAAAACAGCGATCAGTACCAAAGTGCATTCTGAAAATAAGTGTCACCCGGCACCTGGTCGGGAGATAAATTCTCGGTTGAGAAATAAAATCCTTCCATCATTCCTGCACGGATGGCGAATTTGATAAGGCCGACAAGATTGTGACAGGAAGTTTTCCGGACAATATTCTTCCGGTGTGTTTCCACTGTTCGCACACTCAGATTAAGTTCTTTCGCGATCCGGGTGGACGTGTATTCTTTGACGACGAGCCGGAGAATTTCGCTTTCTCTCGGTGTGAGATCCTGGTTGCTAAGCACGGTCTTGAGAATTGATTTCAGCAAAACTATGCCTGTGAATTCACAGGGAAATCAGTAGTAATAGGTATTTTGAATTGCGGAGACTAGGTATATGCTCCGTGCTCGCTCAGTTTGAATCTTTCAAATACTTTGTGATCCTTCGTGTCGTAGTGTCTTTGTGGCCTCGCGCTGTGTTCTATAAGAGAAATCGAGGCCACGAAGACACAAAGTCTCGAAGTTGCACTAAGAAAATTCAAACTGAGCCACTACCGTATGCCTACAGCAGGTTATTCTCGAACGCATATTTCATCAGTCCCACAATGGTCCTGCAACCGGTCTTCTCCAGGATATTCTTTCTATGCGTATCAACGGTTCTCGGACTGATGAAAAGTCTTTCGGCAATGGCGGCCGTGCTCAATTCCTCGCCAATGAGTTTGATGATCTCCGTTTCGCGGGGACTGATCGTGAGATCGCTCGTTGTTTTTCTTTTCATTCTCGCTTTCACCATGATCTCCATGATCTCGCGGCTGTAAAATGTTCCATTGTCGGCGATCTGTGTCAATGCCTGGACCAATTCTGCTTTACCGGTATTCTTTAAAATATAACCTTCCGCTTCCGCCATCAGGATCTCGTTGATGATCGCCGGATCGTTGAACATGGTGACCACGAGAACTTTTATGTCAGGATAATTCTTCTTCACCTGTTTGGTCAGTTCCGTCCCGTTCATTTCCGCCATGCTGATGTCGGTGATGAGAATATCGATCGGTGTGCCTTTGATGAACGCGAGTGCTTCCACTCCATTCGATGCTTCGCCCACGAATTCAAATTGT
>DATJEX010000386.1:0-13643 GCA_035496135.1 Bacteroidia bacterium | reverse complement strand
GATCCGGGATCACTTTCATAAAACATTTTTTCAGCCTGGGTGCGGATCACCACAAACAAGACGTCAGCCATCAGGATCTGAACGCAAACTTTCAAGGAAGACTCAAGTACCGGAATGGAGAAAGGCTTTAAAGAAAGAATTCCAAGAAACGCCGTATTGATAATTCCCAAAACAGAAAGCATCACCGCCGCTTTCGTTATCCATACTTTCAACCCATGCGCATCAATGTAGGAAAGCCAGAGAAAACCAATGATCATATAGAAAATGATCGCCGTAATGACATTCTTCATTGATCTGTTTTCCAAAGGAGTTATTCCACAATAATAAACTAATCCATTCTGAATAAAAAAAATGGGAGACTCTTCCGAATCCCCCACTATTAACTATTAGCCTTTAGCTATTAACTACTTTTTCTTTCCGAATTTCTTCTTCCGGTCAGTCGTTCCTTCTCCGCCCATCAAACCTTTCCAGTCGTCAGCTCCGTGTGCTTTGTCGGGTTGACTTGAACCGAAACCTTTTCCGGGATTTTCACTCCTTGAATCGGAATAACTTTTCTTTCCGAACGAACGGTCCGATCCGTATGATTTCTTTTTTCCGAAACCGGAATCACTTCTTTCCGGACGATCACTGTAGGATCTGCGTTCACCGAATGGTTTACGGTCTCCGAATGATTTACGCTCACCGAATGGTTTGCGATCGCCGTATTCTTTTCTTTCGCCAAAGCTGCGTTTTTCACCGTAAGATTTTCTTTCGCCCGAATCCCTTCTTTCAAAAGAACGTGATTCGCTGAAGTCCGGCTTCCGGTTTCCGTCATCCGACCTCCGTCCTTCTCCTGCATTCTCCGCTTCATTCACACGCACTTCACGTCCCTGGAAAGAAAAATTCTTGAACGAATCCATGACCTGCTGTTGCGGAACACCGATCGTCTGGATGAAACAGAAATTATGTTTGAGGTCGATCCTTCCGATATGATCGCGGCCTATATTCATCTGGTCGCAGCACATGCGCAACAACGCGCCCGGATCCACTCCATCCATTCTTCCGATGCTGAAGAAGAAGGTATGTTTTTCTCCTTCTATCTCGCGGCGTTCTCCACGCTCAGGTCGTTCCGATCTTTCTCCTCTTCCTTCGCTGCGTTCGCTTCTTTCATTCCTGTCGCGGGTTGGATTTTTTCCATTCACGTTCAGGTCAGGTGCGTTCGCGTAAACTGCGAGTAATTTGTTCAATGAAAGGCCCATGAATTTTTCGAGCATTTCATCATGACTCATTTCGCCGAGTGCTTCTTTAAGTATCCCGATGTATTGCGGATCAACCGGCCTGTTTGAACTTTCTTTCAGGCGTTTTGCAAAAGAGAACAACTGATTCTTCAGTACATCCGCTCCCGCAGGAACAGGCAGGTAAACAAGTTTACGATTCGTCCTGCGCTCGATCTCGCGCAAACGTCCCTGTTCGCGTGCGTTCACGAAGAGAATGGAAATTCCGTTCTTGCCCGCGCGTCCCGTACGTCCGCTTCTGTGCGTATACGCTTCCGGTTCATCAGGCGCCTGGTAATGCATGACGTGCGTGATGTCGTCCACGTCAATTCCGCGTGCGGCAACATCTGTCGCGACGAGGATCTGTAATGTTTTGCTGCGGAAACGTTTCATCACATGATCACGCTGCATCTGCGAAAGATCGCCATGCAGTGAATCTGCCGAATATCCGTCGCGCACCAAATGATCGGCAACGTCCTGTGTCTCTGCTTTTGTTCTGCAGAACACGATGCCGTAAATATCAGGATGCGCATCAATGACGCGGCGCAACGCAGGATAGCGGTCGCGTGCGTGAACCATGCAATAGAAGTGATCGATCTTTCCGTCGGTTTCCTGCGCGCCTTTCACACTCACGCTGATCGGATCTTTCATGTAGCTGCGGGCAATGCGTGCGACACCATCCGGCATCGTAGCAGAGAACAGCCACGTACTTTTTGTTTCAGGAGTTTCGGCAAGGATCGTGTCGATCGCTTCACGGAATCCCATGTTGAGCATTTCATCCGCTTCGTCAAGAACAACAATTTCAATTTCGCCGAGCTTCAGCGCTCCGCGTTCGATCATGTCATTCAAACGTCCGGGAGTTCCCACAATGACCTGCGCACCGCGGCGAAGATCTTTGATCTGCATGCTGATGCTCGCACCACCATAAACCGGAACGATATAGATACCGTTCAGTTTTTTCGCGTACGATTTCAGATCCCCGGTGATCTGCACACACAATTCACGTGTTGGACAGAGTACAAGTACCTGTGGTAATTTTTTTTGCGGATCTACATATTGCAGAAGCGGCAATCCGAATGCGGCAGTTTTGCCTGTTCCGGTTCGCGCGAGTCCCACGAGATCACGATTGTTTTCGAGCAGTGGCGGAATGCATTGCTCCTGTATCGGCGTTGGTTGAACAAAGCCAAGTTCGGCCACAGCAGCAGCCAGTTCGGGCTTTAAGCCCAATTCAGAAAAAGTTGTCATGTTAAGATTTAGTTCGTTATGGTAATTTACCCTCTAACGAACCTTTGGTAAGTGGACCTTGATATCAGCCACAAACACGGCTGACCTTACACTTGTCCGTTGAAGAGAGCGCAAAGATACACTTAAAAGGTACACAAAACACAAATACTTCAATTATCCCCACTTGATCATGCGTCTGTCCCACTCATCGGACAATTCATTTACTTCGTGGGACAAATGAGAACGATCGTAACATTTACATTCATTCTTCTATTTCACCTCACCTCGTCCGCAATAATAGATACCGGGATGGTGAACATTTATTTTTCCCGTCACCAAACAGAGGTTAAGCTTTACAAAACAAGCAAGGACAAGCATCCGTTTCTCATCATAAATAATTACGATTCGATGCGCAGATTCATGTCTGATGTTTCCTCGGCTGCAGGGCCTGAACTTGTCACTTATCCATGCTTCTCTATCACCAAGAAAAGATTTGGAATACGGAATGATATCGGAACCGTTACAGCGTGGATCGAAAAAGATTCAAGCGTCTGGTTTCAAACATGGTCACAATACTGGTTCAAGGGAGTGGAAATTCAGATCAGGCATTTCGATACAGCCTCATGTCTTTACGGAGGAGAAACACTGCCCGGGCAGATTGGAAATTGCGAAGTTCAGACGGTGACGGTCGATTCCGTGAAAGGCGATTGGATGCATGTTCATTTTGCCCCTTATCAAATGTATGAACCGGGATGTAAAGAATTTGTACTGCCCGAAGGTTATTGGTTCCTGTGGAGAAAGAATGAGCAGTTCTTCGCTGCTTATTTCATTGAAGACTGAAGATCGAAGACCGGTTGACGATCTTCTTCCCAATGCTGAATTCAACTCACTTCGTAAAGACTCCACTCAGCGTGGTCTGAAGTACATGCGGATCGAACATCTTGTAGTCCGGAGAAATTTCAAAGCAACTGTCATCGACCGTTTTCGGAGTTACACTTGTCGCCGTAAAACGGAAATTCGCGCCGAATTGCTCAGAAACGAAATCCATCAGTACACCATCTATTTTATAATATTCATTTTCCCAATTCGGCCGGTCCATCACGATCTCCCTGGTATACCATACCCTGATCCACGGTGACCCATCCGGGAAAACAAGTGTCGCATCGTGACAGGTATGCCCGGCGATGGTCATGGAATCATTTCCATATACGACTGAATAATCCGGAAGTGTGTGCTTCTCTTTGATCACTTCAGCCGAATCGAAAAGACACTGTCGTTTCTCGAAGAAGAAAAGCGCTGTATGTGATTCATTTTTCTGCAGATCGGTGAAATAACGAATAAATGCAAATCCATTTCCAAGTGTTTCACTCCAGAGCCGGTGCTTCCCCTTGAATGTTAAAGTCACATCGTGCGGAGTCAGTTCTTTCCGCATCGCCGAAGTGTCTATCGCAGTGCAGCTGTACGATATGATTCCTTCTTTCACAGGTTCGGCAACAGGTTTCTGCTCCGGGGTGCATGCTATTGCCTGCAGGAAAATAATGATCCAAAAGTAAAATGAGCCTCGTCTTTTCATTCGATATTCAATATTCAATCCTCTACTGACAACTGGCACTGACAAATCACAACTGCTAACTGAAAACTGCTATTTTTTCTTCCACCAGCTTCATCACAAAATCCAGCTGCTCCTCTTTGGTGAGATCCGAATTATCCAGCACGATCGCATCATCTGCTTTGATCAGCGGATTTTCTTTCCGGTGCGAATCTTCATGATCGCGTGAAGCAAGGTTATTCCGCACATCATCCATCGTCGTCTTCACACCTTTCGCGGCGAGTTCATCGAATCTTCTCTTCGCGCGCACTTCCGGATCGGCCGTCATGAAAATTTTCAGTTCCGCATCCGGAAAAACATTCGTGCCGATATCACGTCCATCCATCACCACGCCCTTGTCTTTTCCCATCTCGCGCTGCAGCGCCACCATCGTCACGCGCACATCATGTACTTTGCTGATCGGGCTCACCACGTTCGACACATTCATACTGCGTATTTCTTTCTCCACATTCTTCCCGTTCATATACGTATCCGAAGCGTTCGTCGCCGGATTAAAGGTGAACGAAAGAGAGATCTCGCTCAACGCATGCACCACTTCCGCTTCACTGAATGTTCCGTCTTTGATGATACCATGTTCCAGGCAATACAACGAAACACACCGGTACATCGCGCCCGAATCCACGTAATTGTAACCAAGCTTCGCCGCAATAGCCTTCGCGATCGTACTCTTTCCGCACGAGGAATATCCGTCTATAGCTATGGTGATCTTTCTCATTTTCAGCAAAGGTCATGGAGCGATCGGAACGATCTGCTTCATGGTCAAAAATAAGATTTATCCATGTTCTTTGCATTCGTAATTTTGCACAAACCATCCATCATGCAGAAAGCCCCGATCGCACTCGAGAACCTTACGGAAGCGGAAAAAGACATTATCGCCAATGCGGCGTATGCCAAAATGAAACTTTCGCTCATGATCTACATTCCCATGGTTCTCATCTTCGGATATTCCGTCTATTATGTCAACATGCATTACATGGGACTCGGACTCATGAACGCGAATCTGCGCGGCTTCATCAATTTCATGCTCGTCATTCTCGCCATCCTTCCCGCGCGGCTCCTTGTCAGCGAATTTCTTTCGTATCGTAAAGCCATCAACGCCTGGCAGAAAAAAGTCTTCCGCGGAAAACTGCAGGACATCGGCAAGAATTCAGTCGTCCTTGTCAACCAGAAAATAAAAGTTCCTGCAAACGCGCTCGCCGGATTCAAAAAAGATGACGAAGTGGAATTAGCCACCACCGGTTCGGGTGAAATTTTTATTTATCTGAAAAAAATATAAGGAGCAATATCACCTGCGTTTCAAAAAATCTTTCGTCCCGTGCGTGCGCAGCAGGAGCACGCGCGTGCCCGGGGCTAATGAATCCGTGCATCACATCAAACGGGAACGCCCCGCCGGGGCGATACGAAAATCACGAATGAAAAAAATGGCCGCACCGCTGGTGCTACCATATGCATGCCCCGATGGGGCATTACGAAATATGCGAAAATCGTTTCGCAATTTTCAATATTGAATTTTGAATTTGAAATCTCTGCTGATCCGCTGACGCATCCCGGTCGACTGTGTATCGAACAGTGTACTGGAAATCCCGGCAACCGGTGACCCGAGAACCCGGTGACTATCTGAGCGGTCCAAGAATTTTTCTTCTCTCCTCCGCTATCACTTCAAATTCCTCAATGAGATTTTTTCTCATCAACACCAGTTCCGCCACCATCGCCGACCTGCGGAAGAAAAGCGAAACCATCAGCCAGCGTTTGCTGATATAATACACGCGTCTGTAGTAGAACCATGCGAACATTCCTGTCAACGGCCAGGAGATCATATAAAGTATGGCTGTCCATCCGGGATGAACTGTAATTCCCCATTTGTGAAAGAAATGCCACGAGAGAAATCCGAGTGTGCTATACCAGATAAAAAAGAAAAGCATTCCTGAAGCTGCACCGATCGCCCCTCTCCATTCTATTGCCTTCAGAAGATTTTTCGAAAGCCACGACGCGCTCACGAACGGAAGATAATTATGGATCAGTCCGTAAACGTAAAATGGAAATCCGAGAATACTGTAGAACAGATCCATCAACGCGTGAAATCCAATGCGCTTGTTCGCATTTCCATCCTTCACCACTTTGTCGCTCAGCCCGAGTTCATCCAGCCTAGTGAAATAATTTTTTATTTCTCCGGACACGCGCTGCACGCGTTGCGGTTCTTTTTGCCTGTAATGTTTCACCGCATCCGCGATCCTTTTCGTGAGATCGAATTCCGCTTCTTTATCCCGCTCCACGTTGTTGAACTCCATCAGATCGTGTTTGTATAACCGCTCGATCTTTTTCACCAGTTCATCCGCTTCCGCATCTTCGGTGATGATCATCTGTTCTTCCAATCGTTTCCTGATCTCTTCCGTCATTTCTCCTGCCGCGGCGAAATTATCCTTCCTGAATTTTTCCGCATAATCGAGCGCGCTGATCGGTTCCGAGAATCCGATGTACACATCGCGGCGGAAGGTGTGCGGATCTTCGTAATTCAGTCCTACGCAGGCGACCTTCACATTCAGTTTGAAATCATATTTCTCTTCGGCGCCCAATGCAATTCTTGCAGCACCAGTTTTAAGCGGGCGTAATTTTCTTTCCGACAGACTCACTCCTTCGGGAAAGATCAGGATCGTTCCTCCGTTTCCGAGATGCTCGTAACATTTGGAAAAAGTTTCCTGGTTCTTATGCATCTGCCCGGGATCATCCTGCGCGCGGTAAACGGGGATCATGTGCAATTTCGGGAAGAACCAGTTCGCGAATTTTCCCTTGAAGACAGAACCTTTGGCGAGAAAATAAACTTTGCGATCGATAAGTGAAGCGATCACGATCGGGTCGAGAAACGCGCCGGGATGATTTGCGCAGATCAACAGAGGCCCGCTCGATGGAATGAATTCCGGGTGATGCTGGTACGTCTTGCGGAAAAAGATCCTGATCGTTATTCTGAAAAAGAATTTCAGTACCCGGTAGAGCATGGATAAATGTAATTTATTTTCCCTGCAGTTGGGAAACGTAAGGCTGCAGATCGTAAACACCAACGTCTTTGAGCCGGAAAAGCGGATAACCCATGAACGCTTTGAAACTTCTCGTTTCATTCTCCGGAAATTCCACCGTAAGTATTCGTGCACCATGCTGGATGCGAACCGCCGTGTACATACTGTCGGCAAACCAATCCGACACATCGGTGTAACCCGGATGTTCCATCATGAATAACGTTGCGTTGAATGTCTGATCATTGATCGAGATGACCGGAACATCATTACCATATCCTCTCTTCCGCAATTCATTACCGATCTCCACATACTTGAACAAAGGACGCATTCCATTCGCATAACAATCCAGCGTTTCGATCTCTTTCTTCGTAGAAAAGATCTGGCGATAGGCAAGTTCAGAACCCGGACAACCATGCAGACGGATCTGCAGATTGCTTGCAGCACCCATTAACGCGTAAAGGACAAAAACACTGAAGAATCCTTTCACCATCCGCGACGAATGGATCGGTTGATGATGTTTCGAGAGATAATGAACCAGCGCGGCATAAATGAACACAAATAAGATAAGCATGTCGATCTGGTAATAATCATGCCCGTTCATCGCCACGAAAAACAACAGATCGAACGCGATACTGCCGAGCAATAAAAGTGGTAAAGCGAAAAGCCAGATGCGGTTCAGTTTTTTTGCCCCGATCAGCAGGAAAGTCATTGTCGCGAAAAAGAACATCCAGAGAAATGGAGGATAAACCTGCTGATATGTGATCTCAATGAATCCACGCCAGATCGTTCCTCTTTCCGCTGCAGTATTCGTCCAGATCGGAAGTGGATCTGCGATATCCGGCTGACCATGATGAATGCCGATGTAATGCGCGACAAATCCCTTGTACCAGAGGAGAAAGAAAAAAACCGGGAGCAGGAGAATACCGATCACTTTGATCTTCCGGTCAAACAAACCGCCTTCACGGAATTGCACGCGTCGTGTAAGATCGAGCACCGCAACTCCCATCAGCATGAAATAACTCAGCAGCGAAGAAGCCTTGAGTAATCCGGCGAGCGAGAAAAAAAGCATCGAATACAACAGCATCCGTACCGATCGCGATTCATAATACCGGCAGAAAAAATACCACGCGATGATCGCGCAATTGAATCCATGAATATTGGAGAGGAATCCCATTCCATAAAAAGTGTAAATGGGAGAAGCAAGCAGCAACAACGGAGCCATCGCCGACCAGAACCAAAGTCCCGAGATCTTCAGCACTGTTCTGTACAGCAGTATCATCGCGATAATGCTCAACAGCATGCTGAACAACCGGAAGATCCAGATGTGTTTTCCGAATACCGCCCAGAGTTTTCCGATGATGTAATAAACGATCGGGAACTCCGTGATCGTTTTTCCGGTAGTGATATCATCACTCACCCTGTTATACATTTCGGGCTCGAAGAATCCATTTCCCTTCGCGTAATAATCCGTGAAACTCAGGCAATCACTCTGGCGCCAGAGATGCGGTTCACTTTGCGGCTCGGCAAGAAACGATGGCCATCCGCAGATGATCATTCCGATCGCAAGCAGGGCGTAGAACAAACAATCGCGGAAAAATGGTTTTTGAAATCGTTCCGGCAGGGGCATATACGAAAGTACTGCTTTCGGTTTAGAGTTTTCAGCCTTCAGTTTTCAATCCAGGTTTCTTGTCACTAACTGAAAACTGAAAACCGTCAACCGAAAACTGAGTAACTTTGCAATATGATCTCCCATCGCCAGCTTTTTCTGCATCATCTCGCACAGACTTCTCCCGCTCCATTGGGAATTGAAGTGGATCACGCAGAAGGAGTTCATCTCGTAGATCCTTCCGGAAAAAAATATGTCGATCTCATTTCCGGAATTTCCGTCAGTAATGTAGGTCATCGCCATCCGAAAGTCGTCGAAGCGATAAAACTTCAACTCGATCGTTACATGCACGTGATGGTGTATGGCGAATATGTGCAGGCGCCGCAGGTATTACTCGCGCAGAAGATCGCTTCGCTGCTTCCTCCCACACTCAATTGCACTTACTTCACAAATTCGGGAACCGAAGCGGCAGAAGGTGCAATGAAACTCGCGAAACGGATCACCGGTCGCGCCGAGATCATTTCATTTGAAAATGCTTACCACGGAAGTACGCAGGGTGCGCTGAGTGTAATGGGAAGTGAATTCTTCAAAACTTCCTTCCGCCCGCTGCTTCCCGGAACAAAACTTCTTCCCTTCAACGATATTGCATCGCTGAAAAATATCACGGAGAAAACAGCGTGCGTCATTGTCGAACCGATACAAGGGGAAGCCGGAGCGATCGTTGGAGATCCTGGGTTCCTCACGGCGCTCCAGAAACGCTGCAAGGAAAAGGGAACGCTGCTGATCTATGATGAGATACAGACGGGTTTTGGCCGATCAGGAAAAATGTTCGGCTTCGAACATTCAGCGACTATTCCCGACATCATTCTTTTTGCCAAAGGGCTGGGCGGCGGACTTCCGATCGGCGCGTTCGTTGCATCGAAAGAAAATATGCAGATGCTCACGAATGAACCGGTGCTCGGACATATCACCACGTTCGGTGGGAATGCTGTTTGTTGCGCTGCCGCACTTGCGACCATCACTGTCATCGAAGAAGAAAAACTCGCTGATGCCGCCTCCGAAAAAGAATCCATCATCCGCGATGAATTGAAAAGCAAACGCATCCTTTCCCTCAACGGCAAAGGATTGATGTTCGCTGCAGAACTGGAGTCGGCTGAAAAAACAAAAGCGGTGATCGTCAAATGTGTGAACGAGGGCGTCATCACCGATTGGTTTCTTTTCAAGGACAACGCGCTGCGCATCGCACCACCGCTGAATATCGACGGGAAAATTCTCGCGGACTCGCTCCGTATCATCAATACAGCTATTGACAAAATTTAGGAACACGGTTTTTCAGGTTCCCTTATCTTTGAACTCAAATTCTCCACAATGAAACTCCACAGGGAAGGCGCATTCACCGTAAATATGACACTCATCTTCGTCATTTTTGTCAACGCAGGAATGTACCTGCTCTTCCCGCATTTTTCCATCTGGAGCGCGATCATGCTCGTCGCTTCTCTTGCGTTACTCTATATTATCCTGCAATTCTTCCGGAATCCTGAACGGAAAACTATTCCGAACATTGACCAGGTGATCGCACCTGCCGACGGAAAAGTTGTAGTGATGGAAGAAGTGGAAGAACCGGAATATTTCCGCGGAAAAAGATTGCAACTTTCCATTTTCATGTCACCGTTCAACGTGCACGTGAATCGTTACCCGATCGGTGGAAAAGTGGAATATGTAAAATATCACGAAGGACTATATCTCGTGGCATGGCATCCGAAATCTTCTACCGATAATGAACGCACCACTGTTGTTGTGAAAGATGAAAAAGGACGCGAAGTGCTGTTCCGGCAGATCGCCGGCGCACTGGCAAAACGAATTGTGATGTACTCCAAAGTTGGCGATACCGCACAGCAGGGACATGAAATGGGCTTCATCAAATTCGGTTCGCGTGTCGACGTGTTTCTTCCCATCGGAACAAAAGTGAATGTTAAAATAAACGAAACCGTGCGTGGCGGAGAAACCGTCCTCGCCGAGTTTTAGTACCTTTAAAAAACGCAAATAACCAATTCAAAACTATACACATGAAAAAATTATTCATCACCCTCGCACTTTTCGGAATGATCGGCGGAGTTTCCGCTGCAACTGTTTCTTCCGTCAATCATTCATCTGCCATCGTGAAGAAAGATGACGGCAAGAAGAAAAAAGACAAAAAGAAATCCTGTTGCTCTTCCAACGGGGCTTCCTGCACAACTGCAGGCTCAGGCACATGTTCCGGAAGCGGAAGTGGTTCCTGCTGCCATCATGATGCTTCTACCTCAACAGGAACAGCAACAAACACTGGAACTGCAGCGACCGGAAGCGCAACCACGACTACAGCGACGAATCCCAAGTAGTCTGAACTTTTTTAATGATCAAAGCCCATGCAGAACAGCGTGGGCTTTCTTTTTTACTTCACGATACGGAGTAATTCTTTCAGGTCTCTTATTTCGTACGTGACTTCTTCATCATGTTCCGCACCTCCGGGATTATAAAAAACCTGCTTCCACCCTGCTTCTCTCGCCCCGGCGATATCCACCACCAGGTCGTCGCCTATCATCAGTGACTCTTCCTTATTCGCTTTTGTTTTCTTCAGCGCGTGATCGAATATTTTTTTGTCGGGCTTCATGTGACCTGAACCTTCCGAACTGATGATCTCCGCAAAAAATTCTTCGAGGCCCGAATTGCGGATCTTGTGCAGCTGTGTTTCATGAAAACCATTCGTGATGATGTGCAGCTGGAATTCCGGTTTCAATTCGGTCAGCACTTCGATCGTTCCTTCGACCAGGTTTTTTTTCTTCGGCGCTTCCGAAATATATTCTTCATCGAAAATGGTGGCGAGTTTTTTATCGTGAATATCAAAATGCGCGAGTGTTTGTTTGAAACGCAACGCACGCAAAGTTGCTTTATCGATCAGCCTTCTGCGGTAACGGTCCCACAGTACATCATTGTATTGATTGTAGTGAAAGATGAATTCATTGGCGCTTTGAATGCCGCGTTCATCGAGCGAATATTTGAAATACAATTCGGCGAGCGTTTCCCTCGCGTTCTTCTCCATGTCCCACAATGTACGGTCGAGATCGAAGAACAGGTGGCGGAAAGCTGGCGTACTCATTTGACGTGTGGAATGTATTGCGAAAGTTTCAGCAATTGCGCGAGGCCATTCAGGATGAGCGACCAGAGCACAAGTGAAGTGGTGAGATAAAGCAATACCGGTTTTCTTCTCCTGAAGAATTGCGCCGCGATGATCGTCCCGATCGGAATGGAAATGATACAGGGTGTGATGACGGCAATACCGGTCAATCCGAATTTCATTTTCACACGGACCACGAATCTCCTGTTGCGCGTGAAATTCCTTGAAGGTTTGCGTTCGATCACTGCTGCCGGTTTACGGAGAAAAATAGATTTGATGATCGCTTTCACATGCCTCCACCACATTGCGATATTCGTCCCGGCATAATAAAACACCATGATCCCAACGATCCCGCCGATGGTGGTGACGGCGAATGACTGACCGAAATTGAAATCGTAACGTTCGGCCTCGAACGGCGCGAACAGGAATTTCACACTGGAAATTAACGCGACCTCCAGTACCTTGAGCCAATGTGTTATCTGGTCGCTGCTCATGTACGATCAGATTTTTATTCCGAAAGCAAGGTCACCCGCATCACCCAATCCCGGCACAATGTAGGATTGCGCTGTAAGTTCATCATCGATCGCGCAGGTCCAGATGGTCGTATTCACCGGCATATGTTTGCGGAGGTAATCCACTCCGTAAACACTCGCCACCACAGAAGCGACATGAATATGTTTTGGTTTTCCCCTGCGCAACATCGCCTGGTACGTAAGCACCATCGAAGTTCCTGTGGCCAGCATCGGATCACAAAGGATCAATTCTTTCCCTTCGAGCAGTGGACACGCGAGATAATCAACATGCACTTCGAATGATCCGTCTTTGTGATGCTGACGATAAGCGGAAATGAATGCATTCTCGGCCTGGTCGAACACCGCGCTCATCCCGTGATGCAACGGAAGTCCGGCGCGCAGGATACTCGCGATCACCGGTTGGTCTTTCAGTGTGGGAACATGCGCGATGCCCAGCGGTGTGGTCACATCACGCGTCACATAATCGAATTTCTTGCTGATCTCATAACCGATCATCGATCCGATCCGCTCCAGGTTGTTGCGGAAACGCATACTGTCCTTCTGGATCACCGTATCACGGAGTTCCGCCATGTAATTATTGAGGATGGAAGAGGATTTGCTGAGGTCGTTGATCATAAAATTATTCGTTGATTTTTTCAGCTTTTCATCAGGCTGATCGGCCACGGAAGCCGGTTGCATCTCGCTTGTAAATATACGCATTCTTTAGAGCCGAAGCCCCTGTAGAAACGGGCAAGCCCGGGGTCGTTGCTTCCTTCGAAATCAAGTACCAGGTTCTTCTGCGAATTCTGTTCGATGAAATGATCGATCAGGAAATACATCGCGCCTTTTTCGCGGCCTTCTTCATTCATTCCTGAAAAAAGAAAGATCACTTTTCCGTTGGCTTCCACGAAGAATGCACCTGCGATCAATTCATCTTTTTCATTCAGCACGCCATGCGGGAACAATCGTCCGCGTGCATCGAGCGCCTGCAGCAATCTCCGGAGCAGATCGTATTGCGGCTCCTGCAACGTATCGATCTCGCTTCCCTTCCCCGTTCTGAAAAGCGTGATGATGGCTTCGCGCGATGGCTCCCACGTTGTCTTCAACCCGAACTGAAACGATTTCTTAAGGTTACGTTTCGTGTTGTCGCTGTAATTCTTTCTCGTCTTCTCCACCGAATCGATGAGATCGAGTTCATGCGTGAGATTCGGCAGGTATTCAAAATCCTTTCCAACGACTTTATTGAATGTGTTCAGGTTTATTTCCCAGTTTTT
>DATJEX010000385.1:0-3654 GCA_035496135.1 Bacteroidia bacterium | reverse complement strand
TGTTGTGGTTCCCGCTGCCGGATTCGGTGCAGCTGAAAGAAGATCACCCGCAAAATTTCCCGCTTCATCCATTCCGGTTATCGTGATCGTTTGCGAACTCGAATATGTTCCGCAAGGATTGGTCTGAATAAGTGTCACTGTATACGTTCCCGGAGTCTGGTACGTATGCATCGCCGGATTGTTCAGCGTATCGGTGTGCCCATCTCCGAAGATCCACATGAAGGAAGTGAGATCAGTATTGTTGTTCGAGAATGTCGCCGTGCTTCCTGAAACAGAAGTTACATTGAACCCGGTTGTGATCGGATTCGCCTGCATGGTCAGATGGATCGGAACAGCGACCCAGTTGTTACTGTCATTCTGCTCAATGAAATTTCCATCCGGATCGGTGACAGAAACGATATAATAATCGCCATTGCAAACCTGCGTGAGATCGATGAACATTCCGGCAAGATTCTGATTATAGATGTCGAGCATGCCGGTGTAAATTCCCTGGTCCACTCCGCAACCGCTCACCAATCCGAAAGGTGCGTTCGGAATTTGCGCCATCGTGATCGGATTTCCCAATGAGTCGCGGCAATAACCGGAATCATTCGTACAATCACCGAGATTGATCAAACAGAAACTGATCTTCGATCCACGCGCGAGTATCGGCCAGTGTGTTGCATTCGGATCGGTGGTTGGTGTTCTCAATGTGAATTCCGCCCAGTTGTTCACATGAATATGTCCATGCGATGGATGGTAACTCATGGTTCCCGGCGTGAGCGTATCGTGATACGTGATCACATTTCCGCTCTTGTGATAAATACGCTGTGTGAGTTGCTGCGTAGGCGGATTTCCATTCGGACAAAGCGTTGTAGAACAAGGAACACTCACCGTGTCGCACCAGCAGGAATTCGATCCGTGAATTTCCATCGGGCCCCAACCGATATTCGGTGTAGCATTACTCAACGTCATGAATCCGCCGTACTCCGTATGTTCCTGTGTAATGATATCACCGGAAGCGATCATATCCGGAAGAAGATCACAATCCTGCGAACCATCAGGACAATGACATCCCGATCCGTTATTGAACGCGCACGGTCCGCCGAATGATGCAGGATCAGCCGGAGGATTCGCGCAGAAATTCAGTTCGATGCTGATGACGTGACCGGTATCCTGCGGTGCTTCATCCGCCACACAGAATCTCCACGTTCCATTCGGATCTGTTCCGTTGTTGAGATTATTAATGGAGAATTCCGGCAGAAAATTTCCGGTGAATGGAGGAACACCGGCAGAGAGCGCAGTGGTGGCCGACATCGTGAAGATCGTATTGGTGAAATTATCACCGCTTCCACCTTCGTTGTTCGAAAGCTGAATGGAATCATTGTTGGGAGAGATCACCCAGATGTCGAGATCGCCATCATAAGTGTGAACGAGATTCACCGTTACGGAACAAAGTCCGAATGTGGTGTCCATGACAGCCGGTAAACCGGTTACGGAAAAATTTCCGTAGTTGCGGGTGTTATCATTGATAACGAGCGGACCTGTGTAGGTAAATGTTTGTGCCGTTGCGAAGGTGGTCAGGGCAAAAGCAACGATGATAGCGTATAATTTTTTCATGGGCGGGCAGTTAAGGCGTAACTAATGTACAAAAGTGAAGGTGAATGTGAACGTGAAAGGGCATGTATCTTTTGTATTAACTCCGCATTAGGAAGAGAAAAATGAGATCGCTTCTGCTCCTTTTGTTCTTTCTCGCCTGCGCAAAGTCATACGGTCAGCAGGATATTCTTGTCGCACCCGGAAAATCGAATGCGCTGATCAAAGTGGACACGATCCAGTATCCGGGATTCGCTTTCGTGCAAATGGATACGACCATTGCCTCGTACGAATTGAGCGTGATCATTGGTGTAACGGTTTTATATGACCGTGTGATCATGCCGGGCCAGTTACCGGTTGACGCGTATCAGTTCATTCCGTACCTGACAAAAGGATCGAAGGTGTATTACCAGAATATCCGGAAGCGATTACCATCGGGTGGAACAACGAGACTTCCCGATCATTTGTACGTGATAAAGTAATGACCAATTGTACAATGACCAATTACCAATGAAAAAACCGCTGTTCATCGCTTTCCTGTTCGTACTTCTGGTTGTGTGCACGAACGCCCAAAACAATACACGCATCGCGATCGATGACACGGTCGTACAGGGATATTATCTGCCACTTGATTCGAATGTCGTCTCGATGGATATACTGATCATCTCTCCCGCTGCAGCCACCATCGAATACCGGTTCAATGGAGATCAATTACCAGCAAGTATCCTGTTTACACTTACTCATCTCGGGAAAGGAACAAAAGTTTTCTATACTGAAATCACGGTGAGCAGCAACGGAATATTGTACAAGCGTCCTGCATACGGATATATCATCGGCGTAAAGAATACAACTCCGGGAGCGATCTAGCCTTCATAAACCCAGCAATAGAACCAGCTCATCCAATTGCTCTCACGACCAATTAAAATGTCATTCTGCTTACCACTGGCTTTCTTCCTCCTACTCTTTATTCCATTTTCACAATTCTTCATATCATAGAGTAATGCGCAATTCGCCCTTAGCGATTTCGTTATATTTGGCTCAACCCTCCTCATGAAAAGAATAATTGTTCTCCTCCTTACCGCAACGTTGTTTTGCATTATTGCGAAAGGACAGAACTGCACCGTTCATTTCATGAGTGATTCTTTTCGACTTACTTCCGGCGAGCAAAAGGTTCTCGATGATTTTGTCGATTCGCTCGGAACAGAATTGTTCAATTACCGGATCACCGTGAGCGGGTTTACCGACGCGACAGGCGCGCATGCATATAACGATACGCTTTCGAACGAACGCGCACGAGCCGTTGGACAATATCTCGAAACGAAGGGCATCCGGAAAGACAATATCGTGGAAGAACATCACGGGCCGGATCGTCCTGTCGCTTCCAATGGTACGGAAGATGGAAAAGCGCAGAACCGGCGTGTGGAAGTGAAAGCGGAAAAGTGGGACGATATTGTGATGGAGAAAATGAACATGCACGTTCCCGTTGAACAATACCGGATCAATGCGCAGAAAGGCGGGACGATCACAACAAAAAGCGGACAGCAGATCTTCATTCCTCCGGATGCATTGGTGGATCAACATGGAAAAAAAGTGAAAGGAGACGTGGTGATCGAATTCACCGAATACAAGGATGCGGTCGACATGCTCTTCTCCGGATTCCCGATGAGTTACACCGAGAACGGAACAGAACATGATTACCAGTCGGGCGGAATGTTTTCTATCCGCGCATTCCAGAACAACAAACTGCTTTCCATTTCCGCTGATACATCGATCCGCATTCATTACAATATTTCAGACACCACGAGGAAATATAATTTCTACCGGTTCAACGGCGCAGATGCGACCTGGGATAAAGAACATCCTGACGCGATCGATCAGGGTCAACAGGAAGATCTTCCGAAGAATGATCAACCGAAAGCTGACCACCCTGCGACAGATCAGCCAAAGACAGATCAACCCAAAACAGATCAACCTAAAACAGATCAGCCGCAGCAGCCACAGATCGCCGATCAGCAGAAGATCATTGATGAGAAGAAAAAGAAACTGATCGGCTACATCGATCCGTGCACAGGAATGAAG
>DATJEX010000384.1:0-19571 GCA_035496135.1 Bacteroidia bacterium | reverse complement strand
TGTAGCACCCAATGCATCATTTAGAGATGTAATGATTAGCAAGTTGGTTAAAGGGGGAGAGAAAAAACGGGCAGAGCATTTATTTAAAGGATCAGGTTCTTTCTATAATAGAAAGGAAAATGAAATTGATGTAATAATCGTTGACGAAGCTCATCGACTTAAGAATGCAAACGCCTATATGTACGTAGGCGAAAATCAGGTAGATGATATTATTAAATCATCCTTTATAAACGTATTCTTTATTGATGAACTTCAGATGATCAGACCAGATGACATTGGTTCAATTAAAGAAATCAAACAAATCGCAGATAAGTACAATTCGGATATTATTGAGCTTGAATTAACCGCACAATTTCGGTGTGCCGGAGCAGAAGGATTTATCAATTGGATTTCCGATGTTTTAGAAATTGAGAACACCGGGAATTATGACGGTTGGGATAAGAATAGTTTTGACTTCAGGATATTTTCAGATCCAAATGAAATGAAAAAGAGCATTGCAGAGAAAAATTCAGCTTTAATGAGTGCGAGAATGTTAGCCGGATACGCATGGAAGTGGACAGCAGAGAAAGATGGAAATTATGACGCCGAAGTAAGGGACATTTCAATCCCTGAACACAAATTCGAAATGCCGTGGAACTCCAGAAAGATTACTACTACTTGGGCAATCGACCCCTCAGGTATAAATCAGATCGGTTGTGTCCATACTTCTCAGGGTCTAGAATTTGATTATGTAGGTGTGATTGTTGGCAAAGATCTTCAGCTTGATGATCAAGGAAACTATTTTACAGATTGGAATGAATATAAAGATTCTAGCGGGAAAAGAGGTCTTAAAAACAACCTGGTTGAATTAAATCGATTCGTTCGAAATATTTATAGAATTCTCTTAACTCGTGGGATGAAAGGTTGTTATGTTTATTTTGTAGACAAGAAACTCGAAGCTTATTTTCGCAAAAGATTTGAAATGGCTAAATGAATTCTGATAAGTTCCTTGTAAGATTCACATTCCCAACCACTATCCTTTTCGTCTATTTCATTATTAATTCTAACTTCTTATTTTCAAAATTCTATCTCCTCCACCTCTTTCATCCCTTCCGGAAAAGGAAATCCATAGCCAGAAGGTTTTCGTTCTTCCCACATTTTCTGAATTTCTTCACGTGGAACCTCAATGTCGTACCAACCACGATCAACCATGTTCAGCCCAAGCGCCTTGTAAGCATTATCATCGGAAGTAGTGAGACGATATTTTCCATTCCGGAACCGATCTACTTGGAATATAAAATCTTTGAATAAAGCAAAAGTTGAGGCTTGAAAGCCAGAATCAATTTCTTCTTTAGTAACATACCTCACAAATATCCCCTTATGTTTTGTTGATGGTGAAAAAGTCTCATTGGGTGCTGAAATACCTCTGTAGATCAATTTCAGTTTCCCTTCTGATGTTTCAATAAGCTCAGTCTCCACTGAATCAATAAATGCATAATTTGAATTGCGGAATTCCATGTCAATTTATAGGAACAAATTTATGCAATTCTCCATCGTAAATCGCTTTCAGAGTTTGGTTGCCATTAGAATCGACAACCCAAAGCTCAGCGCCTTCTTTAAGAGCAAAATCCCCATCCATTTTCCACTCAGGCACTCCCAATCTCCCATGATCAGCTCCGGTAAAACCATGTCCGGTAAAAGGCGGAGCGTCTAATACAGACCCATTATTATTTGCAGGACTACGCGGAACATAAGCATCACCGGCATTAGATGCTTTGAATCTTATCACTGCACATTCACCATCACCAAGGGAATATTTAGTGTTGGGATAATCAAGTCGAATTCCATAATAAATGTCTTCATAGGTTTCCAAATGCTTTGCATCAGCAACCGTTGTTACATATCCCCGAACACTTGTGTACTCACCGGAAAGATATTTCGCTATATCACATTTTGGAACACATTTCTGCAAAACGGTATTAGAGTTCAGCGCTCCGATCTCGGCCCGAATAGCATTGATCGTTTCAAGTTGCGTTACGCTCAGTTCAGCCGCGGTTTTTTCTTCCAGCTGAAGAAATGTCGCCATATCCAGATTATGTTCTGCTAATAGTGCAGGAAGATTATCTGAAAAACCGGACAACGAAGAAATATAAGTTGGACCAAACGTCCCGGAGGGTGAAGTTGAATTCTCCACCTCCTCCCCCAAATACTCCTCCATCCTATCCAACTTCTCTTTCACAGCAGCATCCAATTCACCCAGATCCGCCTGAGCCAATTCGTAATCTGTCTTGAATGCCTGAGCCGTCCCTTCTGGAATCCGTTTGATTGTTCCTGATTTTGCTGCGGTCAATAATTCCGCCGGCATCTGCGAAGTATTCGCCAGCAACTCTCCTACCCCCCAAATTCCAATAATGGAATTATACGCGAGTGCAACATTTTTCAGCGTTGGATTCCCGATCGCATCTGCAGCGATCTGTCCGGCAACTCCTATGAATTGAGAAGCGGCATATGCAGCGAGTGCAAAATCAGCAGCTTCTATTGCTGCGACTAGAGTTCCGCCGGTTGCGAGCACACCCACTCCTATTCCAACAACATAAAGCGTAGTAGTGAAAGCGGAAGTAGCAGCCTGATCGAAATCCTTGTCATCAGCATACTTCAGAAAAATGGCTGGAACTGCTCTCACACTATTACGCGGAGTTCCGGCTGTCTCGAGCATTGAAATATTGCTGCGGTTCGTGAAGAAAACAAGATCAAATGGATTGAGATTAAAGGTTCCATTATCACTCCACACCACTGTGTAAGGATGAACACCGGAACTGTTTATGTTACTGGAAGTGTTTTTATTCCAACCACTGACGATCTGTGATGAAACCTGTACCGTTCCGTTACTGTACATATTCACATCATACTTCTGGTGACCGATATCTTCAATTCCTCCTTCTGTCGTTCCGCCCCAGTTTATTTTCCGGCGCAACCATTGTTCGTCAGTTGAAGGAAGATGATTGGCGATCACCGTTTCGCTCGACATCATCAGATCGGAGATCGCTTTGATGAATTTGGTGTAATCGTTGTCTTCGCTCCAATAGGAATCGTCAATACGCCACATTAACACGTAGATCAACGACGCATCCGCCCTGGTGCCGAGATAATCCGGATTTGAATTCAATGAAGAAGGAACGGAAAGAGAATCCAGCAGTCCTTCGATCTGATCCTTCGGAGTACTGGAGATCACTTTGATCGTATAGCGCTCTTCACCGGTGTTTCCGAAATAATCAGACAACATCGGGTAACCGGAAAAAACAGAAAGAATGTGTACACGTTGGGCCAACGTGAGATCGGTGTAATCCTGCGGGTAATTGAAATTGACAAGCACAAGTTTTAATGGATCCGGATGCATAATACCGAGAAGAAGCGAACGCATTTGCTGCGACTTGAGCGTTTGCGCAAGATCATTCACATAAGCGTGAGCGGAGATCTCCGGCAGGTCCGAAGTACACGATCCATCCGATTGAATTCTGCGATAGTAATCGGCATAGACTTCATCGAGTGCTGCGAAAGTCCGTTCAGTCGATTTATGCTTGAATAATTTTGAAAAATTCCATTTGGAGATCTTGCCATCAGCTTTGAACACACCTTTGAATTCTGCAGTGGAGAGAATAATACAATCACGGTTTCGGGGTGAAATGACATTGTTGACAATATCAAATGCAAGTTCTTCGTGCAACTGCTCCATTTCATGAAGATTCCCAACGTCGTCATACAAACTGGTACAGAATAAGTCTCTCACTTTTGCGCTATCGGGGATCGGTGTTTTGATCTCCACGTTGAGTGTGTTGATGAAAATGAGATACAACTCCAGATTATATTGTTGATACATCTGTCGGATCCAGCTATTAATGGAGTCCTTCAGTGGGCTTTTCGTAGAAACATTTGGATTACTGCCTCCCGTAGTATAACCTAAAGGATAATTTTCATTTCCTCCAACATCAACCACAAACCGCATCTTATCATATTCCTGGTGTGCAATTGCACAATCATTTGCATCCAGGATGTCGCAGAATTGTTTCTGGCCTTCAGTGATCAGCTTTCGAACAGCGGATGAATCAATGCTGGCGTAAAACAGTGTTGGAATGAAGACATAAAGTCCAACCAAAAGTTTTTTCACCACGGAGACACGGAGGCACAGCGCTTCACGGAGATTGTTTTTCATTCTTTGGACATTTGTTTGGTGATTACAAGTGTGACAAGTTTTTTAATTCCATTTTCAGCCACGAGATCAGCGATCTGCTGTTCAGTCTTACCTGCTGCGAGTTGCTGCGAAACATATTGCTTGTAAGGAATACTGTTCACCGATAAATATTGTCCGATGAAATTCAGTTCCGCATCCGGCGCATCTTCACGCGAGAATATTTTCAAAACACGTGATGAATAATAATTGGTCTGCGCTTCTTTGAAATTCTTTCCCAACGTTGCGCCCTGATCAGCAGCAGACGCTTCCACCTCGTGATAGGAAATGATCATTGACGTATCCGCTATGGTTTCTCCAACAGCAGGAACATTATTCGGCAAAGCACTTCGTTCCTGATCGATATAAGTTCCCAATGAAACTTCAGTGGTAGACATTTGATTCTCTTGTTGATCGATAGTGGATTGAGACAATCCATTCCGGATGGTAGTCATTGCAAGTTTGAGGATGTTCATCTCCTGCTGATTGAGCGTATCATTTGTAAAGGGAAGCAGAAAACCACCGGTAACAAATGTGATCGTACCATCCGGGTTAACGATCCACTGATCTCCGTTGGAATCGGTGACCAATGCACCACCGGAATTGTCAATGTCAATGATCGTCTGTTGTCCATTCTCATCCAGAATAACAAGATCTCCATTTGCATTCACCCATAAACTATCCACATTTTCATTGTAGAAATAACTCGTATCATAATGGAATTGACTCATGTTGTATTGCGTCATCCACTCCGTCATCCCCTCACTCAACGCCCTCACCTCCCCGCTATACATCACCTCATCATCTCCCATCTGGATCGACGTGTAGCCGACATTCAGCGTGACGCCGAACGGAAGAATTATTTTTCCGAAGCCGCTGTACCAGCCTCCGGCACTCGATGTGTTGTTCAGGGCAGTCACCGTCATTTCGAATTGGCCCACCTGCCAGATCATGCCGGTGTTCGCTTGCGTGAGCGGATGGAAATTCTGGTTCGCCGGCGGAACGGCGACATCTCCGCAATTGAGTTGTTGTTGCGCGGGCGTGTGAAACGTGACGACATCACTCCAGTTGCCCGGATCTCCATTGGGAAAAACGCCCTGCACCATCGCGATGTAATCGGTTTCCGGTTCGAGATCGCAGATGCGCAGCGTGCGGTTGGGCGTTGTGTACGTGAACCAACTTGTATTCGTGTTCGCTTTTTTGAATCGGAGATGATACTGGTCGTACACACTCAGCGAGTCCCACGAGGCGCGAGCCTGCCGGTGTGTGAGCGGCTGCACGTTGAGCGTGAGATTCGCGATGTTGCCGAGTAATGAATTCGTATTCCCCCACGTGAACGTACAGAGCTGAGAAATTCCATTATTGCGGAACAACGCACGATCATCCAGATTTCTCGCCGTGACACGCCACACGTATTGTCGTCCAACAACGAGCGGCGGTTCGGTAATACCGTAGCTGATCATCGTGAGATTCGTGGTGAGTGTGTAGATCGGTGAAGTGCTCGCGACAATATTTCCCGGATTCTGATTGGCCGGAAATATTTCCCACAACTCGAATTTGTATTCGGTGCCTGCCGCATTCCACGGTTCATTCACGTTGATCGCTGTCCACGAAAAAGTGATCTGCTGTGGATCGGTCACCGCGATTTCATTTCCGCACGCAGGAAAATTCAGGTACGGGGGATCGTTGAGCGTCATCCACGCCTGCGTCATTCCCACGTTGCTCACCTGTATCGGAACAGGATTCACATAATCATATGCCGTGAGCGATATCGTGTAAAATCCTTCGGGTAAAACTCTCCGTTGATCGTATTGCGCACGTGTGATACCGGAAAAATCGAGATTATTCTCATTGAGCAAACCCGCGAGATCGCTTCCCGAGATCATGAGCGGAACACCGGGCGTGAGCGTGAACGCATTGGAGAAATACCAACCCGCACTCTGCAGCACGATTCCCTGTCCTTCAATTTTTATTTTCAGTTTCACATCGTACGAAGGATGCGAGAGATCGTTGTCGAGAATGTATGCACGCAGGTTGTCATTGCCGGGAGCGCCATAATCGGTGATGTAGCCTGAGAATGGAGGAATGAGTTGAAGAGAAACTTGTATCGGATAGGTTTGGGCGTTGACTCCTGAAAGACCTGTAAAAAATAAAATGAATGCAATGATTCCACTCCGCAGATTTTTACCACGGAGGCACGGAGGCACAGAGTCTGCACGGAGAATTGAATTCATTGCTGAAAATGACTCCGAAAGTAGTTTTTCATTGGAGAAAGACTCGGTAATAATCAATTACAAACGGATAGTTTTTGTACTTTCAGCTTCACTATTTGTACGGCTTGAATTGCGGCGATCCACTCTCATATTTTTCCTTCTTCTCACCGGGACCTTTCTGAAGGGGCAGGACGCCGTGAAGGATTCTTTCCTGCTGGTGCTCAAGAAACAGAAAGCCGACACCGTTCAACTGCGCACGCTGTATGAACTGAGCAAATACCTCTGGGAAAACGCGTATTACGATTCGTCAAAAATTTACGCGGGAAAAGAATTACGGCTCGCCACCGATCTTCATGACCGCGCAGGACAAGCCGAAGCGCTCAATAATTTCGGCGTGATCAACGATTACCTCGGTAATTATCCCGAAGCGATAAAGATCTACTCGGCCGAATATTCCATTGCCAGTGAATTGGGAAACACAAAACTTCTGTCCAAGTCGTTGTACGGCCGCGGCATCATTTACGCGAGCACCGGAAAATATGCCGATGCGGTGAAAGACATCACGAAAGCGAAGGATTATTACACACAGCTGAAAGACAGCGGCTCGGTGGCCGATGCGCTCATCTGGCTCGGCATTGTGCATGATCTCGAGGGAAATTATGGAGAAGCGCTGGAAAGTTATTTCGACGCCATGCACGTGTACGATCAACAGAAAGATGAAAAAGGGATCGCGTATTGTTACGGCAACATCGGGAATATTTACGGATCGGAAGATGAATTCGACAGCGCATTCAAATATCTCGGTCTCGCACTGGACATCCGCAGGAAAAATAATCAGCGTGAAGATCTCGCCGGAACGTACAGCACACTCGCGGGCATCTACGTCAAACGCAGGGATTTCCGCAATGCACTTTTCTATTACAACCAGGCGCTTCCCTTGCGAAGGGAAATGAAAGAGAGTTCATCCATCGGGTGGATCTGCAACAATATGGCCGATGTGTACAATTCGCTCAACGAGCCCGATTCGGCTCTTGCGTTGCTGAATGAAGCATTGACAAAAAGCATCGCCGGTGCCAATACCGAACTCGAAGCAACATCATGGCTGAACATGGGCGTTTCCTATCAGCAATTGAAACGATGGGACGAAGCGGGCACTGCTTTTGAAAAAGCACTCGCGCTCACACAGCAGATCGGCAGCAAGGAATTGTTCCGCGATGTTTACCTCAACCTGTCGGATTATTACGATCATGTGCAGAAGGACCGCGAAGCGTACAACGCATTCAGTAATTATATCAATTACCGCGACAGCCTGATGAACGATGAGACGATGCGGAAGAGCGTGCAGACGAATATGCAGTACAGCTTCAATAAAAAGATGGAAGAGAAAAAAGCGAAGCAGGAGCAACAGGATGCACAGGATGCCGCAGATGCGAGAAAGAGGCTGATCGTTACGCTATTCGTGATCGCCATGCTGCTGGCCGCTTCCATTTTCGCGGTTTATGTTTTCCGGAATAACAAAGCGAAGCAGCTTGCCAACAAGGAACTCACGCACCAGAAAAACATCATCGAGGAGAAACAGCGTGAGATCATCGACAGCATCCGTTACGCGAAACGCATTCAGCACTCCATGCTGCCGAATGAGAAATACATCAATCGCATCCTGAATAAACGATCAGAAAGTTGAGAACGAAGATCACATACCTGTTTTTGTTTTTCCTGCTCGTGCATGGAAAAATTCCTGCGCAGGCAAATGTGATCGACTCACTGCGAACCGCATTGACAAAAGCGAAGAACGATTCGGTCCGTGCCGATATTTATCTTGCCATCGCTTCCGAGTTCAACGATCATTCCAAAGCCGATTCAGCGTTGCGTTACGCCAACCTTGCGAAAACCATCTGCGAGAAGAATAATTATCAGCAGCTGCTTTCCTATTGTTACAACGACATGGGCACGGCGCACAAGAAACTCGGAAAATTCGATCTCGCCATCCAGGATCATCTTGCTTCCATCGCCATCAAGAAACTGCGGAATGATTCGGCAGGATTGGCCGGATCGTACAATAATCTCGGAACCGTTTATCTCAAAACAGGAAATTATCCCGAAGCGCTGAATTATTACCAGATGGCGCTCGCACTCAAGAAAGCACTGGGCGATGAAAAAGGAATGGCGTCGACGTACAGCAACATGGGATGGATCTGTTCCGAACAGGGAAATTATCCCGAAGCGCTGACGGATTATTACGAAGCCGTTCGCATCAATGAAAAATATGACAACAAAACCTGGCTAGCGAATTCGTACAACAACGTGTCGACTATTTTTGAACGGCAGAGCGATTATCCGTCGGCGCTCAAATATTCCATGATGTCGATGGAGATCCGGAAAAAACTGAATGAACCTTCCGAACTGGCAGATTCCTATAACAATGTCGGGCTCATTTACGAAGAACAGGGGCAATACGATTCCGCATTGAAGTACGAACTCGATGCACTCGCCATACAGGAGCAGGTAAAAAACAAATGGGGATCAGCTTATTCCTACACGAATCTTGGTGATGTGTCGAAAGATCGCGGCAATCTTCCCGAAGCGGAACACTATTACGCGCTTTCCATTGCGCTCCGCGAAGGCCTCAAGGACACGCGCGGGCTCGCTTCCAATTCGCATAACCTCGCCAGCATTTATTTTCTGCAGAAAAAATATAAGGACGCGCGGAAAATGGAAGAGCGCTGCATTCAATTGTCCCTGCCGCTCTCTTACAAGGAAGGCATGCAGAATGCTTATCGCATCATTGCAAGGATAGACAGCGCCGAAGGGAAATTCAAGGATGCTTACGATCATAAAAAGCTGTATCTCCTGTACCACGACAGCCTCATCAGCGAAGCCAACACCAAAAAGTCGGAACAAATGCGCATGCAATATCTTTTCGACAAGAAAGAAGTGGAAGACCAGGCGGCGCAGGCGAAGAAAGATCTATTGACAATTGCCGAAACAAAAAAAGAAAAAATAATTCTCTGGCTTGCATTTTCCGGTTTATTGCTCGTTCTCCTTTTCGCCGTCTATATTTTCAGGAGTTACCGGCAGAAGATAAAAGTGAACCGCGAGATCACCATGCAGAAAAACATCATCGAGGAAAAGCAGAAAGAGATCATTGATTCCATCCGTTACGCGAAAAGAATTCAGCAGAGTTTATTGCCGAGCGATAAAATGATCGAAAGGAATCTGCGGAACAGATTTTGAATTTTTAGGAGCCCCTGAAGTTAAGCAAACGCATACTTCAGGGGAGCAAGGCCTGCAGCGTTTCAGAATACGTTTCGTCCCGTCCGTGCGCAGCAGGAGCACGCGCGTGGCCGGGGCTACGAAAATTGTTCCGCATTCCATAAATCGTGAGCCTGCATGCCTTCGCACGAGATGTCATCCGCCTGATCATTCTTATTCTTTCACGAGCACTGTGGAGAATTTTTCACTGGCAGAAAAGAGTTCAAGAAAATAAACGCCGGATGGTTGATCACGAAGATCGATTTCGTTGTTTCCGGAAAAATCTTCTGCATCCAGCACCACCTTTCCGTAAACATCATAGACAAGCAACTCCGATCCTCCAGCGTTATGGGTCTCGATGTGAAAGACTCCACCGGAAGGGTTCGGGAAAATCTTCATAGTATTTTTTTCTACCTGATAAATTGAAGTGGAGATATCACAATTGTATTTCGCGATAAAAAAATCTTCGGTTCCTTCACTGATCAGCGTGTCTGTTCCGGCCACGAATGGAATGGAATGCGGAGGGCTGTAAAAATCGCCGCACACATACACATTACCCGAAGAATCGGCAACCAAACCATTATTGTCATCGCCACCTCCGTTCAGTTGCGCGTCGCACAGGAGATTCCCATTCGCATCATACTTCACGAGGAAAAGCGGATCCTGCGCGCCGGCCGGAAAATGCAGTGTGTCTGTTCCTGCAACAACAAATGGCGAGGAAAATCCGCCGGAAAAATAAATGTTACCTGCAGGATCGGCCGCCAGCGCATTACCCACGTCATCGCCTGTTCCCCCGATCTTGTGTGCCCACAAGGCATGTCCGCTCGTATCAAATTTCACAAGCAACGCATCCTTATAATAATTTGTGCTGTTGACGGTAATGGTATCAAATGTTACCGGGTATTGTTTGAACCAGGCAGAGAGATATACATTATCGGACGGGTCAACTGCGACATCGATCCCTTCTGCGAATGGAGTAGAACCTTCTCCGCATTTCGCCCATATACAGGTTCCGGAATTATTTAATTCGGCAAGAAAAACATTCTCAGGACTCATCGAATTAAGGGTAATGGTATCGAAAGAGATGGTCGAACCGAAATAACCCGTAACGAGGATCTTTCCTGAACTGTTTACGGAAATTCCATTACCCGCTTCTCCTCCCGGGGCCTTTGCCCATAATTCATTCCCGTTTGCATCATACTTCGCAATGAATACCTTCTTTCCCAAATAAGAATATAACGTATCGGTTCCGAAGACCATTGTATCAGAATAAGTGTAGCCGGTGATCACAGCATTTCCTGAATCATCGGCAGCTATGTCGAGCGCCTCATCCTCGTCGTGGCCTCCGGCTCTTTGCGCCCAGAGAAAATTTCCATTCGCATCGTATTTGGCCAGGAAGATAGCCGTGCTCACATCGGCGGAGTCAGCATAGAGCGTATCGTTTCCAAAAATCATCTGTGGCGAAAAAAAATAACCTGCAACAAAAATATTTCCCGATGGATCTACTGCAACGCCATATGAAGCATCATAATAATTACTTCCGGCACTCGTAGCCCAGAGCACATTTCCGGCGGCATCATACTTCACGATGAAAATATCATTGCTGCCTGCAGAGGTATCCCGGTTGTAGAGTATGAAGGAGCCGAATGAGATCTGCCTCGAATCAAAATAGCCGGTGCAAACGTAATTACCGGAATGATCCGCGGCCATATCCCATCCTTCAATTCCGTATGAACCACTGTCCACCACCGCTTGCTTCGCCCACAACCAGCTCTGCGCATTCAAGGCTTTGCCAGTAAAAAAGAAAAAGAAAAGAAAGATAAAGGCCTGCCGCATATTGGTTTTGTAAATGCAATTTAGGAAAATTAGAAGCGGCATGTAAAAGAAAATGCTTCCGATTCTACCTGAGCAATCCTTCCATCTCCTTCTGCAACCTCATCGCTTCTTCCCTCGCCTTCTCCGCAAAATCTTCTCCGCCCGAAGCGTAGAGAATACTTCTCGATGCATTCACCAGCAGTCCGCACTCCTTGTTCATTCCGTATTTCGCCACTTCCTGCAGGCTTCCGCCCTGCGCACCCACGCCGGGCACGAGCAGGAAATGATCCGGAATTATTTTTCTTATGTGTGAAAGATGTTCTGCTTTCGTTGCACCCACCACGTACATCATGTTATCGGCATTTCCCCATTGCTGCGATTGATACAACACTTCTTCGAAAAGTTTTTTTCCGTTCTTCAATTCCTGCATCTCAAAGTCCACAGCTCCTTCGTTGCTCGTGAGTGCAAGCAGGATCACCCACTTGTCTTTGTAACCAAGAAATGGTTTCACCGAATCACTTCCCATGTACGGCGCCACTGTCACCGAATCGAATCCGTAATGTTCGAAGAAAGACCGTGCATACATCGCCGATGTATTTCCGATATCTCCGCGCTTTGCATCAGCGATCGTGAAAACATCTTTTGGAAATAATTTCATTGTCTTCTCCAGCGACTGCAATCCTTTCACTCCATCCGCCTCGTAAAAAGCAAGATTCGGTTTATAAGCCACACACAGATCGTGCGTCGCTTCAATGATCTGTTTGTTGAATTCAAAAACAGGATCATCATGTTTGAGTAAATGCTTCGGAAGTTTTTTGCTGTCGGTATCGAGGCCGATGCAGAGGAATGATTTCTTCTTCTTAATGAGGGAAGCTAATTCGGATCTTGTCATGGAGGTTTTCTCAGGTAAAGATAAAACGATGTAGTTTACCAACCACATGACTGCCCGATAACTCCGCACTTTAGTGCGGAGATTGTGACAGCCCACTCCCCTCTCAGCGGGCGCGGCGGCCATGATCGTATTCGAATAAGGTCGCCGCGCCCGCCGTTGGAAAAATCGTGACGCTCGTAACCCGGCACTGAAGTACCGGGTTAATGATCTCTTGTCAGACTTACTCTCCTGAATTTGTCGAAAGATGAATTGACGCGGAATCAACATGACTGCCAAATAACTCCGCACTTTAGTGCGGAGATTGTGACAGCCCACTCCCCTTTCAGCGGGCGCGGCGGCCATGATCGTATTCGAATAAGGTCGCCGCGCCCGCCGTTGGAAAAATCGTGACGCTCGTAACCCGGCACTAAAGTGCCGGGTTAATGATCTCTTGTCAGACTGAGCTTGTCGAAGATTGACAAGAGATCAATGCGCATCCGCCGCCGATATTTCCGACTTCGATTTCGCTTTCGGTTGCAGTAACAGCAACGGAATGCAACAGAGGAAGAACAATCCGACGACGTGGAAATTGTCCATGTACGACAATAACATTGACTGACGCACCACCGCCCCATCCAGCGCTTTTGTCGCCATCATCTGGGCAGTGTTCGGATCGAATCCTTTCGCCATGAACGCGCCGGTCATTCCGCTCAGTCTTGTTTGTGTTTCCGTATCGTAGATGTTGACATTCTGCAAAAGATTTCCGCGGTGATAGGCAATACGCGTATTGATGAACGTCGCCACTGCAGCAATTCCGAACGATCCGCCGAGCTGGCGCATCATGTTGTTCAAACCTGTTCCCTGGTGAATATCCTTTCTCGCCAATCCGCCCAATGCAAAATTGGTGATCGGCACGAACATGAATCCCATTCCTATTCCGCGGAGCAATTGCGGCCACATGAAATCATTCCATCCCGAAGCCATGGTCGATACACTCAACACGTGTGTGAAGATGAAGAACATGATGAAACCGATCGCAGCGAGATATTGCGGAGGAACTCCTTTCCGGATCAGCATTCCGACAGTCGGCATCACCACGATCGAGATCAATCCCGACGGCATGAGCAATAATCCGGTTTGCTGTGCCGTCCAGCCGAGCAATCCCTGCACGAAGATCGGGAAGATGAAAAGTGTGGCGTACAATCCGAAACCGAGAATGAAGGTGAACATCATTCCGAATGCGAGCTGCCGGCTTCCCGTCATTACGCGGAAATCCACAACAGGATGATCGATCTTCAATTCCCACCAGACAAAAGTGACGAGAGAAGTTACAGAGAGTAAGGCAAGCACCGTGATGTATCTTGTTTCGAACCAGTCTTCGCTCGCGCCGCGCTCAAGAAAGATCTGGAGCGACGCAATTCCAACAATGAGCAAAACTATTCCCAGCCAATCTGTCTTTGGTGGTTTCATATGCAGACCGGAATCTTTGATGTAAGTAACAGCGAGGAACGCAGCGATGATTCCCAATGGAACATTCACGTAGAAGATCCATGGCCATGAATAATGATCAGTGATCCATCCGCCGAGTGTCGGGCCGAATGTCGGGCCAAGCACTACACCGATCCCGAAGATCGCCGTTGCCATTCCTCTTTCTTCCTGCTTGAAAGTTTCGAAGAGGATGGATTGTGAAGTTGAGAGCAATGCACCTCCACCAATACCCTGTATGAAACGGAAGAAGATGAGTTCCCAGATGTTGTGCGCGTTTCCGCAGAGCAGCGAAGCAACAGTGAACAGCACGATGGAAAATGTAAAATAATTTCTTCGCCCGAATTTCGCCGAGAGCCAACCGTTCATCGGGAGAATGATCACGTTTGCTACCGCGTATGCCGTCACCACCCACGCCACATCTTCCAGTGTTGCACCAAGATTGCCCATGATATCGTTCAGCGCGACATTCACGACGGTCGAGTCAATGAGCTCGAGCAGCGCCGCGAGTATCACGGTGATCACGATGATCCATTTTGCAAAACCTTTTTCAGCCACAGATTACACAGATTTGCACAGATTATTCATTCGCTTTCGCGATCTATTTTCCTTTGTCGTCAATGTTAACGACCACGGACACACTCATGCCCGGCCGTAATTTCTGAATGACACTCTTGTCTGCTTTGATGAGAATTTTCACCGGCACACGCTGAACAACTTTCACGAAGTTTCCCGTGGAATTATCCGGGGGCAATAATGCGAATCGCGCGCCTGTCGCACCCGAGAAAGAAGCTACTTCTCCGCTGATCGGATCATCGCCGTACGCATCCACTTTCACTTCCACCGATTGACCGACATTCATGTCCGCCAGTTGTGTCTCTTTGAAATTCGCGACCACCCACATGCTTGTCTCATCCACGATGGAGAACAACGCCTGTCCCGCACTCACATATTGTCCCGGTTGCACATTCTTCTTCGACACCTGTCCGTCCATTGTAGCTGTAATGACCGCGTATGATAACTGCAATTTCGCGTAATCAAGGTCCGCCTTGCGCTGATCAACTACGGAATTCGCCACAGCGATCTGTTCGGTTGCAGCGTCAAGTGTTTTCACAGCGGCATCATATTGTTTTTTCGCCACATCCACTTGCGACATCGCACCATCACGGACCGTTTTCACCGCGTCGAATTGTGCTTGTGTCACGGCATGTTCTTTCAGCAACGCATCGTAACGCGCGTAATCCGTATTCGCAGAAGAGAGCGCAACGTTCGCGAGATCCACACTTGATTTTGCAGTTGCCACAGTTGCTGATGCCGTTCCTGTTCCGGACTTCACCACTTCAACAGTCGCTTCAGCATTTTTCAACGCAGCTTCAGCCTGCAGCACTTTGATCTGCAGATCACGATCGTCGAGTACGATAAGCGTGTCCCCTTTATGTACGAATTGATTATCCTCGAAACGGATCTCATTCACATAACCGGAAATTCTCGGAAGCACCGGCGAAATATTTCCTTCCAGCTGCGCATCTTCCGTCGTTTCATGATGTTTGTTCCAGATATACGTGCGCGTCGCATAGATCCCGCCGATAAGTAAAAGTCCAGCGAGAATGAACGGAGCTTTCTTTCTCTTTTTCGGTGCCGCAGTTTCTGCTGCTGAATTGTTCTCTTCCATTTTTATTGGTGTAATATCGTTTTACTTTAATTGTCCTGTTGCCTGCATGAGTTGGTAATACGCGAGCTTTGTATCAGCCTGCAACACCACCAGGTTTATTTTTGCCTGGAGAACCGCCGCGTCGGCATCCAGCACATCACTCATGAGCGCGGTCTTATTATCGAATTTCGCTTTTACCTGCCTGCTGTTCTCTGTCGCTTGTTCGAGTGCGAGCTGCAGGTTTTTCATTTTGTTCTGATCATTGAGACATTCACTGTAACATTTGAAGACATCCATGCGCACCTGGTCCTTCAACGAAGAATTCATTTCTTCCGATTGCAGCAGCGTCATCTGCGCATCAGCGATCCCGTGTTTACCGGTATAGAGATTCGTCAGGTTCCAGGAAAGTGAAATGCCCACATCCCATGTTTGCCTGAATTCATCTGTCAATGGGAAGATCCGCTGGTTCGGGCGTGCGTCGAGATAATCGGCACCGACATTCACGGTTGGATAATAAACGGAATGCGCAGCGTTCACATTACTCTCCGCCGACTGCACCATGTATTGCTGGTAAGCGAGTTCGCTCCTGTTCGTAAGCGCTGCCGATTCGTAAGCACTTTCGGCGAGCAATTGCTGCGCTGAAAAGATTCCCGTCGTATCAGGTGTGAAGAGTGTTGTGTTGTTATTGCCGATGAGAATATTGAAGTTGAATTGTGTAACGGAGAATGTGCTCTGCAGATCCGCAAGGCTCGTCTCGAGATTCGATTCGAACAACTGCGCTTTCAGTACATCATTATCCGTTGCCATATCGTGCGCGAGGAGCGATTGCGTTTCCGTCACGCGTTGTTTCGCCGCGGTGATATCATCTTCCAGCGTCTTCATCGACATCTGCAGTTTCACCATTGTGTAATAGGCGGTGATGATGTTCATCCGTACGGCATTCGCATCTTTCACCGTGTCGAGTGCGGCGGCCTTCGCGAGAAATTCATACGACTCTTTCGTGTATTTCAGTTTCCATCCCGAGAAGATCTGTTCCTGCATGGACGCTGAGAGTGAGTATGTATTGGGAATGTTCGGAAGGAAGGTAACAGGCTCCGGGTTTCCGGGAAACTGGAACATGAGTGGCGTGATGTTGCTCAGGCGCGCATAACCCGCATTGACTTTCAGTGTGGGAATAGCATAATCGGAAATTTCCTGCTGCTTGATGAGTGTCTGCGCATATTTCGCCGAGTCGATCTTCATCTGCGAGCTGTTCGCCATTCCCTTCTGGATCGCCTGCTCAAGGGTGAGCGTGGTTTGCGCCGACGATCCCGCAGCGATGGCGAGGAAGATCATGAATGTGGTAATGCGTTTCATTTATGCTTTTTCTTTTTTGATTTCAGATCATGAAGAGATCCGCCTGATCTGCTTCGTGATGCTTTTGTTTTATAATTCGATTCGAGCATGTAGCAGGCGAATAATTCCTTGAGGTGATCCTTCAGCCATGCCTGGTGTTCTTCCGGCGAAAGTTTATTCACGCCCCCGTTGATCTTCAGAATGCCGGAGACGAGTGAGGAATAGGAACAATTGTGCGTGATGGTGCCGATGAGTGTGCTGATGATGAAACCATAATCAACGTCCTTGCGGAAGATCTTTTTCTTCACGCCATCCTGGATGATGCCGTGTACCGCTTTCATGTTATGCATCAGACGTTCTTCGATCATTTTGGTGATCGCCGTTCTCTTCTGCAATGAAAGTTCTCTCATCATGATGCGGTGAAAATGCGCTTTGCTGCTCATCAGCCGCTCCACGTAATGATCGATGAGCACCTGGAATTTCTCCCATGCATCTTTTGTTTTGTCACTCGTGAGCGTGTGAAGTGTCGCGCGCATGTAGGCGGTCTTCTGCGTGATCATCTCCTCGAACATCTTCTCCTTCGATCCATAATAGTAGGAGATCATCGCCACATTCATCCCCGCTTTATCGGCGATCATGCGCACCGAAGTTCCGTCGAATCCATGTTCGGCGAAGAGTTCCACCGCGTACTGGAGGAGTTTCTCTTTCTTATCGGCAATATCCTCTGCAAGTATCACTGGCATGCCGCAAAATTAAACAAACGTTTGATTAGGGATTAAACAGATGTTTGATTTTTCTGTTAAGTCGCTGATTTTAAACGGGAAAAATGCAAGAAGTGATTATGCCACGCCCTCTTTCAACCGCTCGGCGTTCTCGGCCACGATCAGCGCATCGATCATCGATTGAATATCCCCCCCGAGGAACTGCGGCAGGTTATGCTGTGTCAATCCAATGCGGTGATCGGTCACACGGCTCTGGGGAAAATTATACGTGCGGATCTTTGCACTGCGGTCGCCCGTTGAAACAATTGTTTTTCTCCGGCTCGAGGCTTTCTCATTCTTTTTATTCAATTCGATCTCGTACAATTTTGTCCGCAGCATCTGCATCGCACGTTCACGATTTCCATGCTGTGAGCGCTCTACCTGGCAAACGATCTGCAACCCGGACGGTTTGTGAACGAGAATGACTTTCGTCTCCACTTTATTCACGTTCTGTCCGCCTGCACCACCGGATCGGGCCGTTGTAATTTCAATATCGGCGGGATTGATCACCACATCCACTTCGTCAGCTTCGGGCATCACGACAACAGTTGCCGCAGAAGTATGAACCCGTCCCTGCTGTTCTGTTTCCGGAACACGCTGCACACGATGCACACCTGATTCATATTTCAATGTTCCGTAAGCGTTATCACCAATAACGTTCATCACTACTTCCTTGTATCCGCCCATCGTTCCTTCGCTCACATTCACAATTTCCGTTTTGAATCCATGCAATTCGCAATAACGCTGATACATTCTCCAGAGATCACCGGCGAATAACGCCGCTTCATCACCACCTGTTCCGGCGCGGATTTCCAGCACCGCGTTTCTCGCGTCTTCCGGATCTTTCGGAATGAGCAGGTTCTTGATGTGCTCTTCCATCTGCGCCTGTTTCGGCTCGAGTTCCACCAGTTCCGCTTTTGCCATCTCCAGGAAATCCTGGTCCTTCTCTGTCGCCAGGACTTTTTTTGTACTGGCAATATTCTCGATAAGATTCCGGTATTTGTGGTATTCCTCCACGATCACTTTCAGATCCTTGTATTCCTTATTGAGTTTGGCGAATTGTTTCATATCCGACAGCACTCCGGGTTCCGAAAGTTGACTTTCCACTTCTTTCCAGCGGGCTTCTATGGCAGCGAGTTTTTCTAACATGGGAGTGCGAATTTACGAAAGAAGATGGATAGAGACTTAAGTTTGAAGCGAGCGCTCCAGGGGAGCGTTCATACGGTAACTAATAGGCCTTACTACTCAATGGCGGGCGAGGCGTCTTTGATCGTCATCGATTATCGCCGCCTCGCCCGCAAAAGTAAGATGTGCTGGCGTATGTTACCGTATGAACGCTCCTCTGGAGCGCTTGATCCGAATTGAAATTGATCAACAAGATCTTTGAATCCTGAAAATCTTTAGCGATATTGTCTCAACCAAACACTCACTCCTATGAAAAAACTGTTTCTTATCCCTGCACTCCTCTTTGTTCTGAACAGCACTGCCCAAACAGATAAAGGCTGGCGTTCCGTTGGTGGCACCGGGCATCTCACACTCGATTTCAAGAATAAAGCGCAATCGTTCGATCTTTCACCGGAACTCTATTGGTTCGTCGGGAATAATTTCGCTCTTGGTACGGATTTCGGATTCGGTTTTTTCAACAGCACTTCAGGCGATTCGATCAAAACAAAATCGAGTGGAACTTACGGATACGTCACACCGGGATTCCGTTATTTCTTCGGCAACACTGATCACAAATGGAGACCCTATGCTTTCCTGAATGGCGGTTATGAATTCCAGGCTTCACATTTGAAAGTGGGAACTTATTCTTCCAGTTCCAGCGCCAGCGGTTTCAAGGGTTACGCGGGAATGGGACTCGACTGGTTCTTCAACGAACACGCAGCATTCGACATTCGTTTACATGTGATCGATTTCGGCCTCGACAATTCGCTGACACCTGTGAAGACAGATGCGAAATTCAATCCTTCTTTCTCCATCGGAT
>DATJEX010000383.1:0-9958 GCA_035496135.1 Bacteroidia bacterium | reverse complement strand
GCCGTCATTAGCCGAACAGGAAGCTGCCGTGGATGTGCCACTCACTGTTAATGTTCCGCTGTTGATGATGGTGAATGTTTGTGTTTGTGATGCACTGCATGGAAGACCATTGTCGGTAACTGTACAAGTGTAGGTTCCAGGACAAAGTCCGCCTGCAGCATTTGTTCCCTGTCCTGTAGATGGATTTGGTGACCACACATAACTGATCGGACCGATACCACCGCTGGTGTTCAGTGCCGCGGTACCGTTGCATCCTGAACAATCTGAATTTGTCTGAGTAGGAGTGATGGTCAATGCATTCGAACAAGCAATGAAATCAACGAACACACCGGAATCATATATGCAATCACCTGCATCTGCGATCGCAAGTTTCCAGTGATAAGTTGCGCATGGACATAAGCTCACGTTCCTGGTCAATACGGTTGTAAAGCCGTCGTATTGAATCGTTGATCCTCCCGTATTATCCACATAAAAAGTATTGTTGTTACCCGCATTGATGTTGTCGATCGAAACGATGGTCGTGTTATCCGGTAATGTCGCAACGTTGGTGTTGTTATAAAAATTGGGTTGACACGCGGGGCCGGGGCCGGTAACGAAGAAACCAAACGCATCATTGAAACCTGATGACACGAACTCGGGATATTCTTCCGATCCGAACACGAACCTGATCTGAAGATTGGTGCAGGAGGGAACGATGTCGAATTCAATGATGCACGGATCGTTCGTTGCCAATGGTTCGAGACTCTGCAGATCGGGATCGTTCGCAATTGTTCCGTTGCAGGTTCCTGAGCTTGTAGAATTATTCGGTCCGATCGCATTGACTGCCGACCCGCTGGTCATGATGATACCGTTTGAAATTCCCATATTGGTGGAAGCACCATTGGAGAAAGTTCCGTAAGCGTTGGTGGGACAATTGATGACCACGTTGTTTACAGTGACACCCTGCCCGATAAGGCTCGAGATCAATGAGGCTGCGGTGACTCCGGGGTTGACCGTAAGCTGGGCTGAAGCCTTATTTGGAAATGCCAATAAAATCGTCAGGCAGGTAAGCGAATAAAAAATCTTTTTGAGCGCAGGTAATTTTGTGTGCATAGGAGTCATTTTTTTGCCACCCCAAGATACTGAAATCAGTGAAAAACGTATGATTTTGGGCGGTGGTAACGCGGATTTTTTACAGGACTTATTGACGCATTCCGGATGAGTGTTGAAAAACAGGAATTCTCATCGGAAATTCCGGTGAAATGCGAACTTTTGCCGGTCGATCTGTCAATGAAGAACAACTTTTCGACGCTATCAAAAAAGGGAAGTTGAAAAAAATAACGGCTTTTCCGCCTTAATGAATGGAAGAAAAAAATCCGTTTCAGTTAAAGCGCCTAATTTTGCACGCATGCGGAAATTCTTCTCAACCCTTTTGCTTCGTTTGAAAAGAGCGGCCGTTTTTTTTGTGAGCTTCAGTTTTCTGCTCGTGCTTGTCCTTCGCTGGATCCCCGTTTCCTACACACCACTCATGTTCATCCGGCTGGTGGATGACAAGGGAAAAACACACCGCATCGATCATCAGTGGGTGAATTACGAACATATTCCGAATCAGCTTCAACTTGCTGTAGTGTGTACAGAAGACCAGCGATTCCTCACGCATTATGGTTTTGATTTCGAATCCATCAAGGATGCGATGGATGAAGCAAATGATGGTGGAAGGCATCGCGGCGCAAGTACCATCAGCCAGCAAACAGCGAAGAATGTTTTTTTATGGCCGCAAAGTTCGTGGATGCGAAAAGGCCTCGAAACCTGGTTCACTGTCCTGATCGAAACGTGCTGGAGTAAAAGAAGGATCCTTGAAGTGTATCTCAATTCCATCGAATTCGGAGATGGCATTTATGGTTGTGAAGCGGCGTCACAACATTTTTTTCATAAGGAAGTGACGTTCCTCTCCAATTCGGAAGCAGCAAGACTCGCTGTTGTTCTTCCTGATCCGCTCGGACTTTCCGTGAATAGCTCGAAGGGAAAAGTGATCACGCGGATGAACTGGGCGCTTGAACAGATGAGAAACTTCGGCAACGTATTGAGTTTCGAACCGACTATCAAAGCAGGAACCCGATGAGAAATTATGCGGTCATGCTGTGTGCTATTTTTTTCGCATCGTGCGGAGGATTCACGCATATGCGTTATCCGCACCTGAAAAAAACTGATGTTACGGGAATAAAGGCGGATGCAGAAAATCCGCTGAAAGAACTTCACTCCGTGAATACGCAGGGAATTTCTTCACGTGATGGAATCATTTCCACCCCCGACAATTTTGTTTCACCGGAATCAAATGATTCCGTATTTGTAATTGAACAATTGAAAGTCAAAAAACAAATTGGAAGATCCGTGATCGTGAAAGATCTGCATCGCACAGCTCACGTTCAGGACAATTCTGTACTCAACATTCATCACGGGAACACGCGTCCCGGAGATCACCGGGTACTGATCGTCATTTTCCTTCTTTGCCTGGGATTCGCTTTTGTACTCGGCGGTGGTGCGGTGATGATCGTCGGAATATTCGCGCTCAATTTCCTGGCGGGAATTCTCGGCCTGGCGATCTTCCTGCTCGGACTTATTCCATTTGTCGGCGTGTTGGGAATGATCATCGGCGACCGTTACCGCCCGGATTATTCCGAGGAGTGAAATTTATTTTTTTCTCACCACGAGCAACCCGTCACGCACAGGGATCAGCACCTGTTCCGAATTCTTTTCAGCAGCAACTGCCTGGGTGAATGCTTTCAGTCCAACGGTTTCCGGATCGGTGCTTTCTTTTTCCAGCACCTTTCCGCTCCAGAGCACATTGTCGGCAATGAGGATCCCACCCGATCGGAGTTTCGGAAAAAGAATGTTCCAGTAAAGCAGATAATTTTCTTTGTCCGCATCGAGGAAAACAAGATCAACTCCATCCGGAATTTCTTTCAGTAATTGAGCGGCATCACCACAACGCATTTCAATTTTATTTCCGAATCCCGCTTCTTCGAAATACGGAACAACTTTCGGTTTCAATTCTTCATTGATATCGATCGTGATCAACCTGCCGTTCTCTGCAAGCCCTTCCGCAAGGCAGATCGCGGAATAACCGGTGAATGTTCCCACTTCCACAATGAGTTTTGGTGCCAGCATTTTGCTGAACATACTCAGAATTCTTCCCTGCAAATGACCGGAGAGCATTCGCGGCATGTACGTTTTCAGGAACGTTTCGCGTGAGATGCGTGCAAGCAATTCAGATTCCGGGGAAGAAGCGTTGATCGCATATTGTTCAATCTGTGGATCGATAAAATTCATTCGATGTATTTTAAGTAAAGGTAACGGTGCGAAATAAACTGTGTTAAACTGAAATTTTGTCACCCTTCTTAACTTTCCTCTGTTCAAAAGTCTGTAAATTGTTAATAAAATAGCTATGTCTATTTATCCATTTTAGCACGATAATGCGCAAAGTAGCTTTCATACTTCTTGCCGTGCTCTTCTCTTGCCTTCATCTTTCGGCGCAAAAACCGGATAAGGCGAAACAGAAACAGCAGGATAAATGGCTGGAGTCGGCGGAATATTATTTCGAAGAAGCCAACTACCTGCGTGCGCTTCCATTTTACAAAGCATTAAGCGAATCGGATACCACCAACCCGTATTACCTCTATCAGCTCGGTATCTGTTATCTCTACAAAGGAGATGAAAAGGAAAAATCCGTGACCTGTCTCGAGAAAGCGATGCGGATGGATAACACGCTGCCCAAGATCGATTTTTATCTCGGCAGAGCCTATCACCTCAATTATCTTTTTGATGATGCGATCACCGCGTTCAACGATGCTTTGGCGAATGATGAGTTGAATGACAAGGAAAAAATGGAGGTGAATCGGTACATCGATTACTGTAAGAACGGAAAGAAGATCACGCTCGACACGGCCGAAGTGGATATCCTGAATATCGGTACACCGATCAACTCTGAGAATTCGGAATATGTTCCGGTGATTTCAATTGATGAATCGACATTGATCTATACGTATCGCGGTGTGAGAAGTACCGGTGGACTGGAAGATCCGAAATTCCGTCCCGATACCACCGGCGATTACTACGAGGACATCATGATCTCTTACAAGCTGGGAGATCGCTGGCTCGATCCGGAACCGATCAGCGGAAATATCAATACAGTGGGACATGATGCGAGCATCGCACTTTCGAACGACGGACAGATACTTTTCATTTTCAAAAGCACGACCAAAGACGGCGGTGATATTTACATGAGTACGCTCAACGGGCAGGAGTGGTCGCCACCGGTAAAACTCGGGCCGAATATCAACACCGACAAATACTGGGAAGGAAGTTGTTCGCTCTCGAGCGACGGACAGATCCTTTATTTTGCGAGTGATCGCCCCGGTGGATTCGGTGAACGCGATATTTATTATTCCAGGAAACAATCGGACGGAAGCTGGGGACCGGCTGTCAATCTCGGGCCTGGCATCAATACACCGTACAATGACGACGCGCCATACATTCATCCCGATGGCATCAATCTTTTCTTCGCATCGGAAGGACACAACAGCATCGGCGGATATGATCTGTTCTATTCCACGTTCAAGAATAATCAATGGGGCGAACCGATCAGTTTTGGTTTCCCGGTGAACACGCCGGCGAATGAAAGATATTACACGCTCTCTGCTGACGGGGCAACTGGATATTATTCTTCGGATCAGAAAGGCGGTTTCGGACAACAGGATATTTACACCGTGTCACCCGGATTCCAGGGCGAACCTCCGATCCTCGCACTCGTTGTAGGATTTGTCACGAAAGACGGAGCTCCAACTGATGCGAACATCAATGTGACGGATTCACTCACCGGTGCCACGTATGGAAATTATCATTCCAATTCTTCATCCGGAAAATATCTCATCGCTCTGAAACCGGGCAACACGTACAAGGTGGCGATAGAAGTGGAAGGCGCCGACCCGTATTTTGAATATGTGAATGTGAAAGGACTCGACACGTATGTGCAGGTGAATAAGGATTACAATTTCACCACCACGCACCAGGGCGATTCTACAAAAGTCATTCCGCAGGTTGCCGATTCGAACGATGTGCTGCAGCACAAGATCGACACGCAATTGAAAGAGATAAGAGCGGAACAGAATGACAATGTGTATGAGCAGCGGATGTACAAACAGATCCTGAAAAAATACGGAACAGATTACGATACGACAGTGCACTATTCAGTAGAACTCGGAACGTATGAGAATCCGAAAGATTTCGATTCCACCAAAGTGGCGGATATGGGCCCGATCGTTCGTACGGTTACTCCTGAAGGATATGTGCGTTATTCCGTCGGTCCATTCAAGAATCTTCTTGACGCGGAATTGTATCGTTCACGATTGGCTTCTCATGATTCGACCATCGCGGCGAATTCAGAAGTGCTCGTTTACACGAACGGAGTCCGCACCACGATCCCTTCTTATTATCATGCTGAATACAAACGTGCGAATTATACGCCGCGCACCGATACACGTGTGGTGAAGAATGCGCAGGGCACCATCAATACGACGGTGAATTCAGAAGTGAGTTACGACAAGATCGTGAACGATTACGGAACGTTCCAGGCCGACGGATTGGAATACAAACTGGAAATAAAAAATGTGGATGACACCGCGTTCTTCGCGAAATACGGGAAGATCGAACGCAAGAGTTATCCCGATGGAACCATCCGGTATTATCTCGGTCCATGGAATACACTGAAAGAAGCAGAAGATTTCAGGACGAATCTTGTGAAAACGGATTCTACTGCAGAGAAATCACTCATCACGGTTTTCTATTTCGGTCAGCGTAAAACAGTGCCTGATTTCTTCGCCGATCTCCCATGTGATAATAAACCGGTCGATCTCACCTGGTTCAAGGATAAATCGCTCAATGATCCTGCAGTGTATGCGAAGTTCCTCAAACTCGCTGGCAACACCTGTCATCCCGGACTGGAATACACGGTGCAGATCGGTGCGTATCGTTATCCCGAGAATTTCAAATACGATCAGCTGAATGATTTCGGCCCGGCGGTGATCAAGGAATATCCTGATTCGGTGACGCGTTTCACCATGAAGAAATTCACGACGATCAAAGAAGCGGAAAAATTCAGGCAGCAATGCATCGCGCGCGGGATCACCGACGCGTGGATCACGGCGATCTACGACGGGCAGAGAAAGACACTGGAGGAATTGATCGATTCTGACTTCTACGGAAAAGGAATTGACTAATTAGTAATTAACAATGAATAATTACGGGATGCGTAGAGCCAATTGCCGGGTAAGATGCGCGTAGGGAAGTACGCATTATTGATCATTAATTACCCCGGTGAATTCGGATCTCAGCGATTCGTACTTTCGGATTTGGTTCGTAGTTAGTACGCCTTTAAATATGCCACGCTGCATCCTTATCCCTCCGTATCATCAGGCGCAGGTAGAAGATCCAGAATCCCATCCAGGCGAACCAGAGTGCGAAAGCGATCCCGGTCATCGTTTGTTCATTGAACAATTCGTAAGGATGTCCGTAGAGGTGAAGGAAAACGGACATCGGGAATGCGAGTCCTCCTAGAAAAGAGATCAGTGGAAAGATCACGTATTTGAGGCTTGAAGGATGATCGCGAAGGAGGAAAAAGAAAAGAAGCGAACCTCCTGTTAAGCTGGCGAGTGAGAATGCCGTCCAGTCATCCGTGTTTCCCATACCTGAAAATTTTGTGGTGAGTGTGTGGGTGAGGATCGCGATAAGATAAGCGAGCGGTGAAATGAGAAAGATCAGCAGTGATAAAGATCCGCGGTGAAAAATGAATTTTTCGGATAGGAGAAGCGGAAGAATGAATCCTAATCCCGGCAGAATGAAAATAAGAAAACCCGAAGAGACATAACCGGTCAGAAAACCTGCTAAAGCAAAGATGAACGTCGAGAGAAAAAGTCTGAAGATGAGTTTGAGCATTTTTTTGACGTTGGAATCGGGTGTACTAACAGCGAACTTTTACGGAAAAGAAATTGACCAATGAATAATTGCGCGATGCGCAGAGCGAACTGTCCGGTAAGTTGTGCGCCGGGAAGTGCGCATTATTAATCATCAATTATTCATTATTAATTACCTCGGAGATTTCGGGATCAACACAAAATTCATCGTCTGCGTTTTCCGGTCAATGTTGATGATCAATCTCATTCCTTTTGCCGAAGCATCAAGTTGCGTGCATTTCGTCGGATCTTTCTGATCGCGGCAGCCGAGTTTGGTGAACGTCTTCTTCAATTCTTTGATCGCGTTGTCGATCTCGTCATTTCCCTTCACGGTGATGAAAACATATTCCAGTTCTCCGTCACAGAATTCATATTGAATATCACTCGCGGTGAATCCGCTGAGTTGTTTCTGATCCTGTGAACGGAAATAGAGAAGACATCTTGAATTCCTGATGTAGGTGAGCGTATCCTTGTAAGCGGAAGTGGTATCGAGAATGATGGTCTTGTCCTTCATCTCCGTTTCACTCATCCCGAATTTTATTCCCTTGAGGCCGATGAAGGAAAGATCCTGCGCAACAGCCGCACCAGTACAAAACAGCACAAAAAAAGCAATAAGGGGTATTCGCTTCATCTGTTTCAAATTTACATAAATCATACCAGCCAGCGCAGTATGGCGTACTAACTACGAACCAAATCCGAAAATACGAACCTCGAATTGGCGAATTCGAATTTTAGCGGTTGTACTTTCGGATTTGGTTCGTAGTTAGTACCCCATCGTGTTATTTCCCAAGATAAATGTCCCTCCGAACGATCTCCATCATATTCTCCGGATTCTTCGTCACTTCAAATCCGAATTGGGTGTAGAGCGTATGCGCGTCGCGCGTGGCGAGCGTGAAGCGGCGCAGTCCCTGGAGTTCGGGATGATCCATGATGAATTTCATCATCGCTTTGCCGATCCCTTTTCCGCCGTGATCTTCATTCACGATCACGTCGCACAGGTACGCGTACGTCGCCTGGTCTGTGATCACGCGGGCGAATGCGACCTGTGTTTCATTGTGAAAAACGTTGAAGTTGATGCAATGCCGGATCGCTTTTTCGAGGAGGGAACGCGGAATATTCTTCGCCCAGTAACTGTTCGACAGTTCGTGATGCACAAAATCAAGATCAACTTTTTCCGTCGAATCATTGATCGTGTATTGGCCGAATGAAATTTCCATTTCTATTTTTCTTCGATATGGAATTTATGGAAGATACGGTGAATGATAGGGGCGAGGAGTACACCAACCGTCGTTAGAAAAGCGACGCCACTGAAGATGGCATAGAAAGAAGCGAAAAGTTTGGCTGCTTCATTATGCATCGGGTCAACAGGCCCCATTCCGGTCAGGATCATTGATGCATTGAGTAATGAATCTGTCCAGCCGAGATCATTGGTGAAATGATAGCCGAGCACACCGATCATCAGCGAAAAGAAAAGCAGAACATTCGCCAGCAGAAAACTGTTGAGCAATCTTTTCCGGAATACTTTTTTGCTCGCGAGCGGATGGTGTTTGCTTTCGTACATGTCAGAGATTGTCGGTTAATGCAATGAAGTTTCCATCCGGAGAAATGGCAAGGCGTGTGATCTTGTGCAATCCTTCGGCAGCGAAATCGTGTTCAAGTTTCCATTCTCCTTTAGCATAAATGGAATGACTGTACAGCCTGGTTCCCTCCGCCATAAAGATCATTCCGCCTTTGGTAATGGCAAAATCCTGGCTGCTCCCGTAACAAATGACAGGAGGAAATATTGTTGAAGCATTTCCATTCGCATCACATGCATTTATATAGAGCTCATCCGTATCGGACCATGTGTAACACATCGTTTGTTCATAGGTCGCGAAGGAACGTCCGACATTCGTTGCCATCTTTTTCAGTTCGCCGGTCTTAGCATTACCAATGTAAAGTGTCATCGGTTCGGGCAGATCTGCAATGAAAACGGTATTCGCGTCGAGCCATTTGTAATACGCCACACCTTTCAGATCGGGAAACAGAATTTCTGTTTTTGCGTGAAGTGAATCCGGTTTTTTCTCATCATATTTCCACAAGCGCTGCGTTGAATCCTGTTCAACAACGACACACGTCATGAATTTCGTTCCCGGAATGAATTGCGGAGAATATTCACTGATGTTTGTTTTTGTTACACGCGAAGTTCCTTTTGCATTGTGACAATAAATATCTGTTTCGCCACTATCACGAACCGATGTCCAGTAAATGGTTTTTCCATCAGCAGTGAACCAGGGCTGATTATCATATCCCGGACGATTGGTGAGATTATGCCCGTTGGTAAAAGTGTAAACTTCTCCGCGACCCGGTTCCGTCGGCGCATGCATATTGAACGTCCAGATATCCGTTTCCGGCATCTGCGCGAGAAGTGCGGAGAAGGGCAGGAGCAGAACGGAGAAAAGAATTATTTTTTTCACAAGGCTAAGGTAGTAAATGGGGGATTACGGATTTGCTACGGACATTCACGGATTACTAATGTAAACGGATTTACAGATCATTCAATACATCTGTCTCAATCCGTAATCCGCAGGCTCCGTAGTAGATCCGTAATCCCCCTCATTTGCACTTCGGTGCAAATTGAATTACCTTTAGTTGGTGAGAAAATATTTCCTGGTAGCTGTCTTGTTTTCATTGGTAATGTCCTGCAAGAAGGACGATGATTCCACTCCTCCGACTATTTCAGTCTCTGCACCCATCGAAGGTGCGCAATACAATGTGTTCGATACACTGACCGTCACCTTCTCCACCACAGATGATCAGCAACTCGATCATTATTCTGTGAAACTCACCGATGTGAATCTAAGTCCCGTTGAACCAGAAGTTACAGCGTCGCTTTCGGGGCGATCACAGAATGTAAGTTTTCAGATGGTGATCGACAATCTTCATATTCTCACCGGAACACATTACGTGATGATCCAGGTTTCCGATGGACA
>DATJEX010000382.1:0-7040 GCA_035496135.1 Bacteroidia bacterium | reverse complement strand
AGCAAAAGCCCTGCGGAATTCAAAACCGCTACAATGAGCATTTCGAAGAAAAGCCCGACCACGTAACTCTGTATGATCTGTCTTGTTCCGCTCAGAACTTCCGCTACGCTTTCCTGGTGTTCTTTCCGGAAAACTTTCCTTATGAATTCGAGTAAAAGCGTTTTGTAGTAGAGGATCATGAAAATGTAAACCGGCAGAAGGATCGCGACAAGTATCCATCTTCCCAACTCAGAAAGTTTTTCTGTGATCGCGATATTACCGATGGCATCGAGCTGACTTTCCTTGATCCAGGCTGTGATCTTCGCTGCCTTGATATTCAGCTTTGACGAGGTCCATTGAATAAGATCACCACTCATCTGATTGAATTTTTCTTTCAGTTGCGGGTAGGTATCACTCAGCATATTGAACTGCCTGGAAATAATGTAAAAGATGCCCGACACCGCTGTCAATGCAAGAACCAACGCGATGAGAATAGCGATGACCTTGTTGATCTTCCACCGGATCATGAGATTGACGAGCGGATTCAGAAGGATCGCGATGATGGTGGCGTACAACAGCGGAAGAATGATCTGCTGTCCCGCGTAAAGTGTGTAGAGAAAAGCGAACAAGCCGATGAATACAAGTGCCACTTTCGCGTAGAAAGGAACTTTAAAATGCTCTTCCATTACACCTGCCCGGTTTTGCTTTTATGAAGATGAAGGAAATCCAGGAGTTTTTTCCCGAATGACCGTATCTGTTCCGGATGTTTCACCGCGATGTTCGCTACGCCCATTCCCACAATTGTTCCGACGAGTTTGAGCAGCGGATTATGTGACGAGCGAACGAATAATTTTTTCGCAATGAATCCGGTCGCAATGCTGATCGTACTATCCAGCAGGTTCAGCTCTTTCACGGATGAAACAAGCGCATCCCTGATGACATTCGCCGGCCGGAGAATTTCCATTGTAGCGTCAAATTGTTCCACCAGGTAAAAATGTTCCGTTTCACATTTATTTTCCTGCTCACGTATCCTTTTATTCAGACAGTCAAGCGCGTCGTGATCTTTCATTTGAATTCAGTTTATCGATCGGGTGATGATGAAATTCCGGATCGGATTCTTCATCCAGTTGATCCGGAAGATGTGCGTGATGAAACCTGCAAGACAATAAAATGCTCCCATGATAAAAAATCCGTAATAGAATTTTCCGAGCAGATCACCCAGCCATAGAGCAAGGCCGATGTTCAGGGAGAAAAAACCAATGCCGAGTACCAGAAGTACGACCATTTTTGCACCAAGAGACGAAACGGTATCAGCCGTTTTGCCGATGGCTTTCAAACGGAACAGTTCGAAACGTGCTTCACCGTAATGAAGAGCTCTTTCCGTAAGTAATTCGACAGATTTCAATTGTGTTTCCATAAATCCTGGTCCGGTTGACGATGAATGATCGGTGTATTGATCACTTTGTTTTCATTTCCTCTTTCGTACGATTACCGTTCTCCGAGAAATGCTTCTCTGTTTTGTCTTTGACAGCTTCGTATTCCTTCTTCACACCTTCAAGAAACTCATTGAATTTGTCCTTCATGATATCCGTAAAATCTTCGCTTTTCGCTGAGATCTTCTTACGGGTATCAGATCCTTTGGCCGGCGCGAACAGGATCCCGATCGCTGCTCCTACCGCGGTTCCGATGAGTAATGCGCCGATGACTTTTTTCGTGTCGATAGTTGAATTTTCCATTTTATGTTTTTTATTAGCACTGTTTATTGGGTAGTTGTTTGGTCTTGTCCGAATCAACATCTCTTTCCGTTGTATCGGGATCGATCTCTCTTTTCGGTTTATCGAATTTGTTTTCCTGGTCCGGGTCGGTGGATGTTTTATCATTATCACTGTCGGTACCCGAATGATCAGAATCCTTTTCGATCCGTGAATGATCATTCTGTTCAGGTATGAACTGGACCTTCCGGCTCCAGATGATGCGTGTCCGTTTCATGTTTTCAGTTCTGGATCATGTGAAATTCTTTTCGGTCGTTGCCATCCATGTAGTAATACCAGAATTCTTTTTCTTCCAGTTTCAGGATGAACAGCGTTTCAGATGAAGTGTTACTCGTTCCGGTAATGCGGATCTCGTTATCATTATTCTGAAAAGCCCACTTTCCGGTTCCGGCTATGCTGCCCCACGAGAAAGAAAAATTTCCGTCCTTGGAATACGTTTCTGTATATCCCGACATCAGTGATGTGTAATCGTTTCCGTTGACAGAATAGTTATCGATCTTCCAGGTATTCGCTACACGTTCTGTGCGGCTATGAATACTCAGGAATGGACCTTCGGAATATTTCTGGCAACTCTGATTCGTAAGGATCACACCGATCAGCATGATAAGCAACAGTGTTAATTTGATCTTCGTTTTCATAAATTTTGTTTTGGTGATGATTAAAAATGCATGGCTAATCCGATAGTTGAAATGCCAGACGACAGGTCGAGAAATAATCCCAGGTGTCCATTCATGTGATATTCTGTTCCAATGTGGCCATCGAGATACAGGCCGCTCATTGTGTTATTGATGTGTGTGTCGCCGTAGTAACCATTTTCCCAGGTTGTTTTGCGGATCACAAATCCGAGTGACGCGGCGAGATAAAAATCCCATTTAGGTCCTGCGCCGAGAAATTCATCGAAATAGTAAGAGCCTTTCACCCCGATCGGGATCACCGTTTGACGATAGTAATAATCGCGATATGGATAGTTCGGATCGCCCCAGTAATAATAATTGTGATAAGAGTAGACGGTAATGAATGGTGCGAGCGTGAAATTCCTTGCGACGTTGAATTCATAATCGGCGTGAAGCACAGGCAGTGTGTGCCCGACATATCCATAGTATCCGATACCTAAACCAAGGTTGAGTGTATTGCCGAATGATTCAGATGTTCCGGCCGGTTCGGTCTGCGCGACAACGGCTGAAGTACTCAGGCAGATCGCGACTAGTGAAGCAAGCAGTACTTTTTTCATAACCTTCATTTTAAGGATTGACAGGATCAGATCTTGAATCCAACAGTAAGCTGGATCCATTTATTCTTGTAACGTGGTGTATAAGAAGTTCCATCACCATTGTTAGCCTGGAAATCCCAACCCATGCGCGCCGATACGACAACGTGTGAAATATTGATATCAGCACCGCCTACAAAACCGAGAATATTCTTTCTGATATTATCATTATTGAAAGCCTGCTCCTGTGCAGAGCTGTTTGCTCCGTACGTGTAGACATCTTTCTCATGCAACAGGTAAGAATATTGCGGCCCGACAAGAACAGTAAGGAACCGGATCGGTTTGAGCTCGAGTTGTAATGGAATATCGAGATACGTTGTGGTTCTCGAAAAAGAATACGGTGTATCGAACAATGTGCCCGAACCCTGGAAACCTTTTTGTGAGAGAAGGATCTCGGGCTGGAAACCGAGAAATGTTCCGATCGGAATTCCGAAGAATATTCCGCCGGCAAATCCCACTTTGGCATCCGCTCTGAAATCCTGGCCTTTTTCATCCCATACATTGGAATAATTCATTCCGGCTTTCATACCGAACTGAAATTTCCCGCGCGGATCAACATCGTCATCCTGCGCTTTGAGAACCGTCGTTCCTAACGACAGGCAGGCTATACTCATTATTAATATTGACTTTTTCATTTTGGCTTTATTAAGTGTTTTGTTTATCAAAGCAAAGGTGATGTTCTCCTGTTAGCTTGTTGTTGTATTACTTCCGGAATAGCTTACATGATTCGCACGTATTGTTCCCGCAAGAATGCTGTTCCTGCTCAAAGAAAAATGATGAGCAGAATGATGATGAGCAGAAGTCCGCCAAGCGAAATGTAAATTCCGCCGTAATCGCTGTGAAGCGTTTTACGAATGGCATTTGCTTCATGGCTGGTTGCTTTTTTTTCATGACGGTTCATCGTGGAACGGTCAAGGCCTTCGAGCTCGTTCAATCGCTTGAGCAATGCTTCTTTGGTCACGGTTGTATCAGCAACAACTTCTGTTCTGATCAGGCCGGATGATGCTTTCATGGCTGTCGGAACGAACGTCAGTGCCAGGATGAAAGTGAGCGAAGTGAGCAGTAATTTTTTCATGGTAGTTGTTTTTAGAATGTCAGACGATCTTATCGCCTTTGATGAGCCGCAGGATCACTGCGATCAACGCGATAACGAGTAGGATGTGGATCAATCCGCCGGCATTGAATCCTATGTACCCGATGGCCCATAGAATGATCAGAACGACGGCGACGAGATAAAGTAAGTTTCCCATTTGGTGTAGTGTTGCTCAGATCTGCGAACGGCGCATTCTGAAATATGAATTGTGAATGTTATTTCGAGTGGATGAAAGCTTCCCATTTATTTCCGAGTTCAGTCATATCTTCATTAAACTCATCACCGGCACGTGTGAAACTCATCTTGAAATCTTCCCAGCTGTCCGTTGCGTTCACCTGGTTATTCGCGACCATGGTCTTCATCGCAGCATTCTTCGCCTCGAGTTTATCAATGGTTGCTTCATATTCATCACGAACGGTTTTATTCTGTTTCGCGATCTTCACTTTATAATCAGCAAGCTTTTGTTCATTCGCTTCGATCTGTTTGTTATAGGCCGCCACTGCTGCCTGGTGCGCGAGAATGGAATCGTCCTTTGCCTTTTTCAGGTTATCCTGTGCAACAACGAGTGCATCTTTTGCATCCGTGATATTCTGTGATGGAGAATCGCAACCGGTGATCATCACCGCACCTGCCAGTAAGGCTATGCCCAGTGAATAGAATACTTTTTTCATTTTATCAGTTTTAATTGATTTGTTCGCTTATTCGAATATTTTCAGAGAGCGGAGATGATCGTTTCCAGTTCTTCTTTTGTCTTGCCGAGTTTGATCTGCAGTCTTCCGAGCATTTCATCTTTCTTTCCTTCCACGAAGAGAAGGTCATTATCAGTGAGTAATGCGAATTGCTGTTTGAGCCTGCCTTTGATCTCGTTCCAGTTTCCTTTCGATTCGGTCTTGTTCATATTGCTTTTTTTAGTAGTTAGAAATCCTTTGTACAAAGATGGACCGGCGCCGGCCGCAAAGTGTTATACAACTCCGGGATCATCTTGCATCATTCACACTGTTCATCACGGGATGAATTTCAATGCGAGATACAGGCCACAGCCCATGACGAGAAAAGTGACGAGAAACATGGAGAGATAGGTATTCACCCCGAATTCCCTCACCATTACACGAACAGGATATGTGATCGCCCGGTAAACGAGTGAACTTATTTTCTTCCACGCCTTGTCTCCTTTCAGCACATAATCGGAAGCGCCGCCGCGGAACGAATCGATGGCAACGGCTATATCTTCATTGGAAGAGAACATGATGACCTGCGTCCCCGGGTTGAGGATCTTGATCGCTCTCAGGATCTCATTCCCATTCTCGCCTTCGAGAAAATAATCAAGGATCACAAGATCGGTCTTCCTGTCTATTTCCCTGAGTGCGCTTCTCCCCGTTTGAAAAGTGGAAATGCTGATCTCGTTTCCGAATCTGCTATTGAGGTGATTCCGCAGGCCTGCTGTCGTCAGCACATTGTCGTCGATAATGACCAGGTTGATTGCTTTCATGTTCATGGGTTTTGTTTTTAATGATCGCGTGGAAATAATTCCGCTCAAAACAAAAGCCCCCAACTCATTACCTGAGTCACGAGGGCTTTCGGATGACGGCATTTACTATTGTGAGATCAATCGGCCCGACTGGATCGTTTGATGCTGATTAACGATGGTATAGAAATAAATTCCTGATGGAAGTCCGCCCATATCAATTGTTGTTGTCGTGTTCAGAACAAGAACAACCAGCAACTGTTGGCCCAATACATCATAGATCTTGATTTCGGTATTGTCATTCACGAATTGCGGATCATTGACAATAAAATTTGTGTTGCCTTTGAATGGATTCGGATAGACTGTCACCGCTTCTGTTACGGGCACTGGTGCATTCATGCCCAACCCGATACAACCGGGAGGCGAAGTGACGGTAACAGCATTGGTCGAAAGATTTCCTGTGGTCGTGAATGCTCTTCCGTTGATCGTTACACCGGTATTCAGGTTGACTGCACCGTTATTGCAAACGATCGTGCCTTTGAATTCGGAGTAATCATTGATACTGACAGCGCCGTCAACTTTCCAGAAAACATTTTTCGCGATCGTTCCGTTCGTCAGGATGACTTTGGAATACGTACTGGTAGAAAGCGCACCATTGATCTGGATCACAAACACAGCATTGGCAACACCCATTGAATTGAGATAAAGGGTATCGGTGAATGTTGTTGCTCCATTCATCACGTACGTATGCGGAGTAAGAACAAGATTGCGTCCGAATTGCGCAGGATATAACAATTCAATATCCGAAGGCAACGTGTTGAGATAATTGTAAACGTTGATCAGGTCAGAAGCACAGGCCGCAGTTGTTCCGTCCGGAATAGGATGGATCGCACCTGTTACATACAAGGGATTGAATCCTGTTGTGAGTCCAACGTTTGTTCCAACATCGCCTGTAACGTATGTTGTACCTGCGTTAGTGACTGCACCATCGCCTGAAAAGATCGCGAAACAATCGGTGCTCATCAGGTTAGGAAAAGAGGGCCCTGTGAGCACTGCACTGTTGCAACCAACCGGTGTGTAAGCCATGACCCCGTCAACAGAAACTGCACCTGCAGTGGAGAGCGCGCGTCCTTCGAGCGTATCACCACTGTTCATGTTGATCGCGGCGTTGTTTGCGACAACAGTTCCTTTCATAGAAGTTCCGGAAGCCATGCTCACGAGTCCTTCTACTTTCCAGAATACATTACACGCCAATGCACCATTGATCAATTTGACCTTTGAATTCGCATTGGTGGAAAGTGGCCCGGAGATCTGGAAAATGAATACAGCATTCGAATTGTTCTGTCCGTCGAGGATCAGATCTGAATTGAGTGTGGCTGCTCCCGAGATCGAATAGACACCTGCGTTGAGCGTAGTTCCGTTGCCGATCAATGGTGCAGGAAAAAATCCGGGGACCGTTGCATT
>DATJEX010000381.1:0-7961 GCA_035496135.1 Bacteroidia bacterium | reverse complement strand
AAAATAAATTCAAAACAGAAAGCGGTCAATTGCCACCTCATGCTCTCCGAATATTTCAAGAAGAAAAAAGATGCGTGGAAGGCACTCGAGCATGTGGAGCTTTACAATAAAGTGAAAATGGAACTCGCGGGCGAAGAGGCTTCCAACCGCATCCAGCATCTGCAACAGAAATTCGCTACGGAAAAAAGTGAACAGGAAGCGGAGATCCACCGGCTGAAGAATGTGGAACTGAAAGAACTCAACGCGCAGATCGAAGAGAAAAATAAAAGCATTCTCGATTCCATCCATTACGCCAAACGGATCCAGGATTCATTGCTGCCGACCGAAAGATACATTGAGCGGAACCTGGAGCGCTTGATCCAGTAAAAGCTGCTCTGAGTTCACACCCGCTTCCACTCCCTTTTCACCTTCACTTTCACCTTCTCTCGTTTTAGTACTTTTACCCATGCGTTTCCGGATCCTTGCGGTTCTTCTCGTGTTATTTTCCATTCCTTCTTTCGCACAGGACAAACAGCGGCTGCGCGAAGATGTTATCAAGATCAAAAACGCGCCGGAAGATACTTCACTTGCGATCCTGTTGAATGATATCGGCTGGGACACGAGTTATGAGAATCTCGAAGCCGGTTTGATCTACTGCAGGCGTGCACTCGATCTTTCGAAAAAACTCAATTTCAATTACGGCATCATGGTTTCGGCGAACAGCCTTGGAACGATCTACAACGACCAGGGCGCATACGACAGCGCACTCACCATGCATTACCTGAGCCTCACCACCGCGCAGAAGGAAAACAATCTCTATTCGCAGGGAACAACGTACATGAATCTTTCCATCGTTTACAAATCGATGGGACAGGGAGCAAAAGCGCTGGAATGCCTGCTGAAATCAAAAGACATTTATACCACGCTGAAGTCGAACCGCGGCATCTGCGTGGTGAATAATAATCTCGGTTCATCTTATCTCGACTTCGACAGTCTCGGCAAAGCGATGGTCGCGTTCCAGCTCTCCGATTCACTTTCCGATCTGCTCCAGCGTCCCGATTACAAAGCACATGCCCTCAGCGGCCTTTCCGATTGTTACCGGCGAATGGAAGATTCCACCAATTCACTGAAATACATCCGCCGCACCATCGCCATTCTCGACAGTCTCCATGATGTTTACGACGTGGGCCAGGCGCTGTACGATCTCGCTTACAATTATTATCACTTCAAAGAATATGACAAAGCGGAAACGACTTACATGCAGGCGCTCGCGATCTTCCGGAAAGTAGGAATGGTGGACCAGGAAAAAACATTGTGGGGCGATCTCTCCGATCTGTATGAAGCGAAAGGAGAACCGGAGAAAGCATTGGTCGCGATGAAACGTTTTCATGAATTGAAAGATTCGATCGTGAATGAAAAAGTACTCTCACACCAGCGCGACCTGGAAGCGTTGTACCAGAACGAAAAGAACCAGAACAAGATCACACAGCTCACACTCGACCAGAAGTTCCAGAATACGCTGGTCACTGCGCTTGTTTCGGGTGTATTACTACTCATTGTGCTGCTGTTCGTGATCTTCAACCGGAGCAAACTCCGCAAGAAAACCAACGTGCAGCTCTCCGCGCAGAATGCGATCATCGAAGAGAAGAACAAGAACATCACCGACAGTATCAATTACGCACGAAGGATCCAGGATGCTGTTCTTCCGTCTCCGGCGTTGCTCAAAGAATATTTTTCCGATGCCGTTATTTTTTATCGTCCACGCGATATCGTGAGCGGCGATTTCTGGTGGTTCACCGGGAAGGACGGGAAATTCTTTTTGGCCGTGGCGGATTCCACCGGTCATGGTGTTCCGGGCGGATTCATGAGTGTGATGGGTGCCGCTTTTCTTTCCGAGATCATCAATGAAAAAAAAGTGACGGATGCCGGCGAGATCCTGAATGTGCTGCGCGATAAAGTGGTGAATGCGCTCGTTCATTCGGGCGACGACAATAAATCGGTGCGCGACGGAATGGACATGTGCATGTGTGTATTTGACACGAAGAAAATGGAAGTTGAATTTGCAGGAGCGAATAATCCGTTGTGGCTCGTCCGCAATGGCAACTTACTGGAGACTGACGCTGACAACTTTCCCGTGGGCATGCATGAAGGAGACGTTACGCCATTCACGAAAAATGTGATCACTCTTCAGAAGAATGATGTGATCTGGTTGTTCACCGATGGTTTTGCGGATCAGTTCGGCGGAAAAGACGGAAAGAAATACAAGTACAAAAAGATGAAAGAACTATTTGTTGATCTCGCGTTGAAAGGTTCGGATGAACAGGCGGACAGAATTCAGCGGGAATTTGATGCGTGGAAAGGTGAGCTGGAACAGGTGGACGACGTTTTAGTTGTAGGTATCCGTATCTGAAGGAAACTATTCATTGATCAAAAACCGAGGTCTTTGTGTGTCCATCCTGAGCCGGCCGAAGGGTGGACGATGTCCTGGTTGTAGGAATCCGGATCTGAAATTTATTCTTTTCGCTGAACGTTTCTTTTCTGATAGGCCGGTTTGAACAATTCTGATGAATAATATCCATCAACCGGGGTATTCTTCCGCACACTTTCCGCTTTCCATAAGCCGATCAGCATTCCTGTTATTCCTCCCAGGATGATCAATACAGCGTCGTTAAAATAAGATCCGCCGAACAATTGAACCACGACCATGAAGCTGATCCCGCACCCGAGCAGGAGGCCAAATCCAACGATCTGTATGTATGTTAATACGTTAAGAAACCTTCGCAGACCATTCATGGGAGAAAAATAGAGAGAATCGGCCGACGGAATGTGGCTCATTCTCAAGAAATAGCTCCCGAAATGAGGCGTAAAAATTCTTCAATTATATTGTAGAAAGTAAAAATGTGATTATCTTCGCACCCCCATAAAAGGGACTACAGAGTATAAAATAGAATTATTCAACTGATAATCAAGTGGATACACTCTCTTACAAAACGGTTTCCATCAGCAAACAAGCAGCTAAAAAAGACTGGTTGCTCGTCGATGCAGAAAATGAAACCGTTGGACGCCTTGCGTCTAAAGTCGCTTACCTCATTCGCGGTAAGCACAAGACATCCTACACACCACATATCGATTGTGGTGATAACGTAGTGATCATCAACGCCGGAAAGGTTCGCTTCACCGGCAATAAAACCGCTGATAAAGTGTACACCAGGTACACCGGCTATCCGGGAGGACAGCGCCATGCTACTGCGAAAGAACTTTTCGCAACAAAGCCTGAGCGTATCCTGGAATTGGCTATCGGACGTATGCTTCCGAAGAATCGCCTCGGCGATCGTCTTCGCCGCAACGTTTTCGTTTATGCTGGTGCAGAGCACGAACAAACAGCACAGAACCCGAAGAAAGTAGACCTCAAGAAAATTAAAGAGCGCAACTAATGGAAATCATCAACACTCTAGGACGCCGTAAAACGGCAGTAGCACGTATCTATATGGAACGTGGCAAAGGAAAAGTCACGATCAATGGCCGTGACTTGAAAGAATACTTCGCTACGGCGATTCTTCAGAACAAAGTGATCCAGGCGCTCACACTCACCGGCAATGCAGAAAACTGGGATGTTACTGTAAATGTCGAAGGTGGCGGAGTTACCGGCCAGGCAGAAGCAATCCGACTTGCTATCGCCCGTGCCCTCATACAATCAGAACCTGAATTGAAAAGCAAACTCCGTGCAGAAGGACTCGTTACCCGCGATCCACGCATGGTAGAACGTAAGAAGTTCGGACGCGCAAAAGCACGTCGCCGCTTCCAGTTCAGCAAACGTTAATCCGACTATTCATCCACCTTACATACAGTCTACATGTCAAGAACAACTTTCAATCAACTACTCGAAGCAGGTTCACACTTCGGCCATCTTAAACGCAAGTGGAATCCTGCAATGGCTCCTTATATTTTCACGGAGAAGAACGGAATTCACATCATCGATCTCAACAAAACTGTTGTGAAGATCGACGAGGCGGCTACTGCACTTAAAGCAATTGCACGCAGCGGAAAGAAGATCCTCTTCGTAGCAACCAAAAAACAAGCGAAAGATATCGTCGCTGAACTCGTGAGCGGTATCGGAATGCCTTATGTGACCGAGCGCTGGCCCGGCGGAATGCTCACCAATTTCGCGACCATCCGCAAAGCGGTCCGCAAAATGGGATCCATTGATAAAATGGCGACCGACGGAACTTTCGATATCCTTTCGAAGAAAGAAAAACTCATGCTTTCCCGCGAACGCGCGAAGCTCGAGCATAACCTTGGTTCCATCGCTGAACTAACCCGCCTTCCAGCGGCCATCTTCATCGTTGACCTCGTGAAAGAACACATCGCGGTGGCTGAAGCAAAACGCCTCGGTATCCCGACATTCGCCATCGTAGATACCAACGCAAATCCTCTTGCGGTTGATTACGCGATCCCTGCGAATGATGACGCTTCTACTTCCATCCGCCACATCACCGATGTGATCTGCAAATCGATCGCTGAAGGACTTGAAGAGCGCAAACTCGACAAAGACAAAGCGGAAGAAGAAAAAGAAGAGACGCTTGCAGAAGAAGCACGTCTTAAGAAATACGAAGCTGATGAAGCAGCAGGTGTTGAGATCAAAGGTGCACCAAAGCGTGGTGCAGCTAAGACCAGCGTTGGCGGACCTTCGAAAGCAGGCGCTTCCAAAGGCGGACCAAAAGGTGGAAACACCGGCAATCGTCCGAGACGCTAAACTCTTCGAGAGTTCAGCTGGTTATTTACATTTTCAATTCATTCAGACATGACAACAGCAATCACAGCTGCAGACGTTAATAAACTCCGCACGATCACAGGTGCGGGCATGATGGACTGCAAAAAAGCATTGACAGAAACCAATGGCGATTTTGAAGCCGCTATCGATCTCCTCCGCAAAAAAGGACAGAAAGTCGCGGCGAATCGCAGCGACCGCGACGCGAAAGAAGGATTGGTGATCGCTAAAACAAATGGCGGACGCGGAATTCTCGTCGTACTCAACTGCGAAACAGATTTCGTGGCGAAGAACGAAGATTTCGGAAAAGTCGCGGATTCATTCGCACAGATCGCACTCGACAAATCGCCTGCTGATCTTACCGCATTGCTCGCGCTTCCTTATGAAGGCGTGACCATCGGCGAGAAAGTGATCGAACTCGTAGGAAAGATCGGTGAGAAACTTGAACTTTCTAAATACGAACAGATCACCGCTCCGAAAGTTGTAGCATACAATCACCCCGGAAATAAACTCGCTTGCATCGTTGGATTCAACAAAGCAGCTTCTGATGAAATTGCAAAAGATGTCGCGATGCAGGTTGCCGCAATGGCAGCTGTTGCCGTTGACAAAGGTGATGTAGATACAACAACTCTTGAGAGAGAGCTGGAGATCGCGCGCGAACAGGTTCGTGCCGAAGGAAAGCCGGAAGACATGGTGGAGAAAATTGCTCAGGGAAAACTGAACAAATTCTACAAAGAGTCTACGCTGCTCAACCAGGAATTCATTAAAGACAACAAGAAAACGATCCGTCAATACCTGCAGGATTCCGACAAGGAACTCACCGTTACAGGTTTTAAACGAATCATTCTCGGATAATTCAGTTTCCCCCGTTTTACGACGGGGGATTTTTTTTGTCCTGCGCAGGCCTTCGCGCGGGGAGCGAATTACGGATCGTTACAGATTTGCGAATTACAAATCTGTAACGAACTGCAAATACGAATCTGAAAAGCTATCTTAGCAACTCTTGCATATGAAATACAAACGCATCCTTCTCAAACTTTCCGGCGAGGCGCTCATGGGCGACCGCCAGTTCGGTATTGATCACGACATTCTCAATGCATATGCGAAAGAGATCAAAGATGTGGTGGATGCGGGAGTGCAGGTTGCGATCGTGATTGGCGGCGGGAATATTTTCCGTGGCATCCAGGCCGAAGACGGCGGAATGGATCGCGTGCAGGGCGATTACATGGGCATGCTCGCTACGATGATCAATTCCATGGCGCTGCAGGCCGCACTCGAAAAAATAGAAGTTCAATCCCGTCTGCAATCGGCGATCGAGATGAACAAGATCTGCGAACCTTTCATTCGCCGCCGTGCAGTTCGTCACCTCGAAAAAAACCGCGTGGTGATCTTCGGCGCGGGAACAGGAAATCCTTATTTCACAACGGATACTGCCGCTTCATTGCGCGCGATAGAGATCGAAGCCGATGTAGTCTTGAAAGGAACACGTGTGGATGGAATTTATACGGCCGATCCGGAAAAAGATAAATCCGCAACACGTTTCGAAACGATCACCTTTGCTGATGTGATCTCGAAAAAACTGAACGTGATGGACATGACCGCGTTCACACTCTGCAACGAGAATAAATTACCGATCATTGTATTCGACATGAATAAGCCCGGCAATCTGAGGAAAGTAGTCGTGGGTGAAAAAGTCGGAACACTGGTCGCGCTCTGAACAAAATATCAGCAAATAAAAAAACCGCCTTCGTATTGAGCAAAGGCGGTTTTTTTATTTACCCGGTCACTTGGTGATATTGCTGAATTGTACAACAGTAGGTGTTGATCCATCATCCCATTTGATCGTTGCTCCGGTCGCCTGTATATCCTGCACCGTACCATTATACATTTTACCGTTAACACTCCATACTGCAAGAACTTTGTCTCCAGCTTTGATGTCTTCCTTCGCACACATCGATTTCAGATCGGCCAGCATGACTTCGCCTGTTGTTCCGTCATCATAACGGATCTGGTATTTTCCACCTGTATTACCAGTGATTGTTGCTCCCCAGTAGCTGCCATCTGTCCATTTTGCGGCACAATGCGTTCCGGTTTTGAATGGATCCGGTTTTCCACAGGAGATCATTCCGATAACAAACATAACAATGGCAATTACGCCGGTAATATTTCTTTTTGCTTTCATGGTTTTGTATTTTTTTTCAAAAGTAAGGTAATTTGAATATCCTGAGACCATTGCTGATTCCTGTTGGTAAACATTTCTTCCATACCGCTTCACTTTGATCTTAACTAATCGTAAGTCTTCTGATATATAGAGGGAACTTTTGCTATTTTTATTCCCCAATCACAAATTATATGAACGAAGATCTCCAGCTCATTATCGACACTTCCGAAGAAGCGATGCAGCATGCATTGTCCCATCTTGAAACCGAATTGGTAAAGGTCCGCGGGGGACGTGCCAATGCGGGAATGCTCGATGGCATCATGGTCGATTATTACGGAACAAATACGCCGCTTACGCAGGTGGCAAATGTCAATACACCGGATGCGCGGACCATTTCCGTTCAGCCCTGGGAAAAATCGATGCTCGACCCGATCATGCGTGCGATACAGGCAGCGAATCTTGGGTTCAATCCAACCAACAACGGCACCATGCTTATCTGTTCCATTCCCCCAATGACGGAAGAACGCCGTAAATCGCTCGTGAAAAAAGCGAAGGAAGAAGGAGAGAACGCAAAGGTGAGTATCCGAACGGCACGCCGCGATGCGAATGAAGAAGTGAAAAAATTAGCGAAAGCCGGTTTACCGGAAGATGAAGGAAAAGAAGCTGAGGCAAAAATTCAGCAGATCACCGATGCTTATATCTCGAAAGTGGATAAACATCTTGAAGCGAAAGAGAAAGAGATCATGACGGTGTGATTCAAAATTAAAAATTCAAGATTCAAGATTGACGCACTCTGAAATGGGTGCGTTTTTTATGCGGATTTTTTGAATTCATTTTCCTCATCCAATTCCCATTGAAACGGATTTTCACGGATGTACATTCTTATTCGCTCCAGTTCTGGTTGATTCCGGATAATATGTTCGTAGTAACGCGCCTGCCAGATCCTGTGCTCCAACGATTCCTTCTTACTTCGCCTGGCCACCGCTGATTTGAATCCACGGACAATGGAAGCAAGATTGTTCACCTGCGGACCGAATTCATTCCTGTAATTTT
>DATJEX010000380.1:0-9566 GCA_035496135.1 Bacteroidia bacterium | reverse complement strand
CACGCCGTCTTCTTTGTCCTTCTGGAAAATGGTGATGGGTTCCTGGAAAGGAAGAATGCGATCCATCGAAGGAGTACACCGTTCCGTTCCGCCTGCATCATAAAATCCCCAGAGTTTATTTTCATCCTGCACGAACCATGTTCCTTTTCCTCCGCTCATGATGTCGGAGTAATTCGTTGGTACGATAAAATTACCTGCGGTATCCACCAGCCCGACCTTTCCCTTCATATTCTTTGCGACGGCCCAGTATTTTCCGGTCCGGGTGAATTTTTTGTAATTCCTGTCCGTAGGATTTCCACCCACCGCCGGAAAATAACAACTGAGCGTGTCTTTCTCCTGCGCTGCGATGAAATAAGGAGCGACGAGGAAAATACTATCTGTGCCGAAAGGGATCTCCACATTCATGTTCAGATCGTATGCGCCCCATCCGCGCGGACGCGGAGCGGAAACTTTATCATTGTACACCACGAAGAGAAAGGAGGTTGGCATATAGATGCGCGTGAATTCATCCGGCACATATCGTTTTCCGTTCACACCAAGCACACCGATCTTCTTTCCGTTTTTCACCATCAGGTATTTGAATCCGTAAGCGTAGATCGAGTCGTAAGCGGGAGGAGTGATCATCAGTCCATCCATATTCACGGCACCCCACAGCGAATCTTTCCGGAAGATGTAGGCGTTGCTCCACATCGCGCGGATCTCATCATACATCATCGGGAGCAAGACCGTTCCATCGAGTTTTGTTATTCCCCAGCCGCCGAGCGTGTCGCTCACTTCGTTGAGATAGACCGCGAATACAGAATCACTCAATTGTATGAGCTGATCGAACCCTTTCGTGAGAATTGTTCCGTTCGTGTCGATCGCGTAGGCTTTGCGGCCTTTTTCTACTACCGCGATCTTTCCGCTGAATGCATAAGCCTGGTCGAATTGCGGCGCGATCACGATGTGGCGCATCGTATCGGCATAGCCCCACTGGTGGTCCTGCTTCACAGGCAACAAAAGCCGTGGTTTTGCCACGACTCCTGTTTGTGCTGTTGCGTGATCGGATGCGAAGAGAAGTGCGATCACTATTCCTACACGCGCCGCAATTTTTGCGATCATAGTTTTCTCAGCAAAGCATCGAGGTCGTCGGAATTACTGACCGGGGTGGAAGTGGAGATCATGTTCAGATCGACTGTTGCATTCGGATCTGTTTTTGCAGCCGATGCAAAAGCATTCGAATCCATCACTTCCACTTCATTGGTTCCGCGCAATACGGCGACCACGCATGTTTTTGATCCGTCAATATAGAAAACATCCGGCGCTTCCGCTCCATTGTATTCCGACACGATCGCACCATCCGATGTCGCGACAAATACAGCGACACTCTCCTTGTGATCCTCAAAATTCTTCGCGGTGAAATGGAAACGGGAATGCAGCCATTTCCTGAGAATAGAAAGGCCGGGGCGGTCGCAATTCGAGATCCCGAAACGGGGGACGAGTATCCTGCGCTGGAACTGCTGTGTCAACGCCACTTCTTTTCTATTCGCCTGGCGGTCGCGTTCACCTGCTTCGAAGGTGAGCAGGTCACTCTTGTATTTTTTTATCGCCACATCGTAATTCGCCCCGCGTATCGCAGGAACAACATGTGTAGAAAAACTCCTGGTGTTGTCCGATAATTTCAGATCATACATGCAGGTGTTCGTGTCGAGCATCGTGAGTTTTGCATTCTGCCAGTCTTCATCATAGATCCAGGTATTCTGTTCCGGATCTGTTCCCGTTCCCGCATATTGCCACATGAGCCCGGCGTAACCTTTGAGTTCAGGATGATCGTCGATGTTCACATCGAGATCGATCACCGGTTTTTTCGGATCGAACTTCTGAGGCTCCACCGGCCTTGAGAAAACAGAAGCCAATGCCGCTTCCAGTCTTTCACGGATCGCATTCGGCTCTGCTGTCGTTGCCGAAAGAAAACTCCATTGGGCATTCGCTGTATCGAGCGCGTAGAAATTGTAAGGCTGATCGTTCTTTGATGAAGCGAAATCCATCGCGATATTTTTTCCAGGAGCGATCGACACCGTCTGTCCATTCTGCGTTCCGGTCAGCTCGAACATTCCCGCCGAAGTGAAAACGGTTTTTGCTCCGGCCGTATCGTAGAACATCGTGATACCCGACGCCATGATCTGGCCTGCCGTGTAGAACGAACGGTAGTGCAGCTGCACATCGCCCGTCACTTTGTTCCCGTTCGCATCCACAAAGATTCCTTTCGGAATGTAAATGCTCGTTCCATCTTCGAGCTGCAAGGTGTCTTCATCATCCGAGTTCACAGTAAAGTCGCGGAAAGGAACATTGTCCTTGAAAGCGGGATCCACAGCAAAATGCCTCGTCGTATCTGCTGTCTTCGATTCCTGCTTGCACGAGGCAAAAAATAGAAATGGGCATGCCAATACAGGCACCCATATCCTGGTCAAAAGCGCTTTTTTCATGGTCTGGTGAATTTTGTTTCACTCTCATAATACCGTAACCACGGGAAAGTCACATTTATTTTTGCTTTTATTTTGGGTTCCATGCAATCATAGCCCACCGATTAATCGGTGGGCTATGATTGCGGGCTATGATCAGGACAGGCCCTTAAGAGCGAAATTCCAGGAATTTTTCAAGCGCATCGATCGCCGCATCCACCGCCACACCCGCATCTTCTTTCTTTCCTACAAAAACAGTTTTCATTCCCGCGCGTTTTCCGAATTCCATATCACCCGGTGAATCGCCGATCATGATGCTTTTCGAAAATTCAATTTCCGGAAAAATTTTCTTCGCCTGCAAAGCCATACCTATTCCGGGTTTACGCATCGGCGAATTCTCTTCTTTCAGTTGCGGCGCATAAAACACCGCGTCAATTTTTCCGCCGGCTTTTTCCACCTCCTCGGTCATGTGATCGTGGATCTTCAGCAGATCATCGTGCGTGTACAATCCTTTTCCGATCCCCTGCTGGTTCGTCACCACGATCAATCTTCCGAAAAGAACAGAAAGCTCAACGATGGTATCCAGGACACCCGGGAGAAATTCGAATTCATCCACGCGCTTCACATAGTCGCCGGGGAAACGTTTATTGATCACGCCATCCCTGTCGAGGAAAAGTGTCCACGACTTATCAATGTTCCAATCTGAAAGGATATTCTTCATCTCACCGCAAATGCGCAAAGAAAATTAGAATACAAGTATACGCTGTACCGTCTGCTGTTTATCATTCGTCAGGCGGATCACATACGATCCTGATCCGAAGGAATGAATATCGAAATGTTTCGAATACGACCCCGAGAAATCATGCAGCGATTCTTCATACACCAGTTTGCCTTCTATCGAGTAGATCTGCAGCATGTAATCAGCAGTTGCTGTCGTTGCGAATGAAAGATCGAATTCCCCGTTGTTCGGATTCGGCGCGATGTTGAAGATCGGTCCGCCCGACTGATCAGGAATTCCATCGATGAAAGTCTGCGCCGACATTCCCGAAGTGCATCCGAATGTAGTGAACGCTTCCACGGTATAATTTCCAACCTGTGTCGCGAGATACGTTTGCGAAGTTGCTCCCGCGATCGGATTCCCATTCAGGTACCATTGATAGGAATTGGCAAAAACAGAACATGTAAGCTGGAATCCATAATAGAGGATCGTCGGTGTCATCAACGGAGGAGAAACTGTAATGACCTTTATCTGCTGGCTCCAGCATCCGTTCGTGTCGGTCGCGATCACGGAATAAGTTGTAGAAGACATTGGCCACGCGTAAACGGTATCACCAACTGCCGTGTTGAGAGAAGTTGATGGCGTCCACACGTAGGAGAAATTACCACCGGTCACATTCATGCGCGCAGTGTCGCCCGGACAGATCGCGGCAGGAAGTGCTGTGACCGAGAAATTCGGATTCGGCATGATCGTCACAGCGACGGTATCTCTTGAAGAACAACCATCCACATCGATCGCCGTCATCACGAATGTGTTGGAAGACGAAAGATAAATTCCCGGAGAAGCGAGTGTTGGATTACTGAGATTTGCAGAAGGTGTCCAGCTGTACGTGTTTCCACCGCTTCCGTACAGATGAATGTAATGTCCGCTGCAATAGGATGTATCTGCTCCGGCGTTCGCCACAGGAGAAGGGAGAACGGTGATCACTTGTGCAGAAGAATCGCTTCCGAATGAATTCGTGCTCACGAGCGAAACCGTGTACGTTCCCGCGGAAGGAAAAACAGTGGATGCATTCTGCGCAGTTGAAGTTGCAGGATTTCCTCCGGGGAAATACCACATCCACGAAGTCGCTGCCGGAGCGGAAAGATCGGTGAATGTTACACTATTGTTCTCGCAGACATTTGTGGTAGCGGTGAAATCGGAAACAGGAGCCGCGTTCACCGTGCCCGTGATATTGATGTTGTCGAGATAGAGATAATTTCCATGACGCCCGCGATTGCGGAAAGCGAACATCACATTCGACTGATTCGCATATGCGTTGATGTTCACCACATCCGTTCTCCACTGATTATTGGTTGGTGCGAACATCGTGGTCATCGTTCCGGCTGTTGCGAGAACAGATCCGCCCTTTACATAAATACTCGTCCACGTTGTTCCGCAATCGGTTGAAACAAGGACTTCCAGTGAATCGGAACGCGAATTACTGTAGCGTGCATAGGCGACATCGAAGGAAAGCGAGAGCGAAGTGTAACCGGTAAAATTCAATCCCATGGAACGGATCTCATCTTTATCACCACCGGTGTTGTTATTGAAATTGTTGAAATACGCACATTGACTGCTGTTGTGCCCGATCGTTGTACTGCGCTGCCAGAAATAATTCTGGTTGCCTGCGTTGAATGTCGACCAACCAACAGGAACAAAAGAAGTGTTCGTGAATCCTTCGAGATAAGGCGGGATCACACTTCCACCGACGCTGATGTAAGCGGTTTGTGTAAGCGTCGCACTTCCGGCGGCATTGGTTGCAACGAGTGTCACCTGGTAAGTTCCGGGAGCATTGTAGGTGACAGAAGGATTCTGCGATGTGGACGAAGATGGATTTCCACCGGGAAAACTCCATTGCCACGACGAAGGATTGAATGTAGAGAGGTCAGTGAAATTGATGGCCTGTCCTGTGCACGGCGTTCTGTTGTCCACAGAAAAATTAGTTTGCGGAACAAGTACCGATTGATCGACGGGAACTTCCCACACGCCGCGACCATATGTCGCCGCACGTAATTCATACGTTGGTTTGAAAATTTCAAGATCGAAGATGGGCGCGTGCGGCAATGCCTGGAAAAAAGGTTGCCAGCCGGAAGAAGCATTGTCACGATAATAAACGCCGACATCGCAACCAATGTACAGCGCATCGCTCATGGAATTCGGTACAGAGACAATGCAATTCGCAGGAAGATCAGGAAGGCCGTTCGAAATATTCGACCAGTTTGCACCCGCGTTCGCACTGTACATGCACTTGTACGTGGAATCATATCCACCGAGGGAGATCCACACCTTGTGTTCATCGTAACCGGAAATTGCAATTCCTGTTATCGGTGAGAAAATGGCAGGCGTGACATTCGTCCAGTTGGCTCCTCCATCGGTAGAGCGCTGAAGCGAAGTTCCGTTGGTCACATAAATGTATTGTGTGTTCGTTGGCGCAACAGCGATCTTTTTGAGAATACCGAGATTGGTGCTGCCGGTCGCGCTCCAGGAATTTCCCTGGTTCGTTGATTTGAATAACTGATCGTATCCTGCGTAGAGAACATTTGGATTCACGGGGTCCTGGCACCATGGCGTTACCCAATCAGCACCGCCGCTTAATCCATTGGTGATACTGCTCCAGTTTCCGCCGCCATTCGTTGAGCGATGAAAATCTCCGTAATACAATTCACCGAACATGTTGTTATCATTTGTCTGATCGATGAAACAATCCATGCCATCTCCGCCCAGACCGGAAAAATAATTCGTTCCCACTTTCACGTTCGTGCCATTGTCCTGGTGGCCGGTGATGAGTGTGCCGCTGTTGATGCCGGACAAACCGATGTCGTAGATCTGCGCGATGCTGAGGTTGTTGCTGATGTCGTTAAAAGAAGAACCATCATCACTCGTTTTGAAAATTCCACCATCACAACCGATGTAATACGTTCCCTGTGCAATTGGATCGAACATGATGTCGTGACAATCCGCGTGCACATAAGGCGCGCCACCACCACCGTACCAATGCGCGTTGAGCGAAAAATTCACACCTGCATCATCCGATCGCCACACATTCACTCCGCCAACGATCACGATGTTCGGATCGTACGGAGCAACAGCGATGGAAAGATCATACCAGCCTTGCCCGGTTGCATCACCGCCATTCGGATCCCATCCGAGAAGATTCGGTTGCGAAGACATCTGTGTGAATGTGTTTCCTCCGTCGGTAGAACGATAAACGCCTTCGGAAATGTAACTCGTGTTCGCGCAAGTCACGATGTAAACATCATTTGGTGCAGCAGGAGTTACGGCAACAGCAGAACGCGCAATGTTGAAGGAAGAAGGAAGTCCATTCGTCATCGCGGTCCAGGTGAGACCGGCGTCGGTACTTCTGTATGATCCGTTTCTTGAAATGTAGATCGTGTTCGGATCGCCCGGTTTGAATTCCATATCCATCGCACTCAGCCCGGAGATCTTGTACCAGTTCGCGGCGGCATCATAGGATTTATAAATTCCATTCGACGTTCCGGCGTAAAGAATATTCGTGTTCGTTGGATCGATGAGAACTTTGCAGATGCGGCGTGAAAGCGATTCCACAAAACTCAATCCTGTTGTATTCCACGTCACACCACCATCTGTACTTTTCAGCACGCCGATGCTCGGACTATCGCCTGCGTCATTATCACCGCTGGCGAGATAGAGAATGTTGGAATTGGTCGGATCGATCGCGATGTCGGAACATCCGATGGCAGGAAGAAAATCGGTGAGACAGTTCCAGGAATTTCCAGCGTCTGTTGATTTCCATAATCCTCCTGCGGGCGTTCCTGCGTAGATGATGGATTCATTGGCAGGATCGAAACGAATGCAGCACAATCTTCCCGCACCGGAATTTGTTGGTGCGCCTGTTGGCCCGACAAAAGACCATGCGGAAGAAGAAGCCATTCTTGCAATGGAAGAATGTTCCATTTGCAGTGCGGCTGGATGTGTGTTCACGTAATTCTGCCAGCGTGCATTCACGGTGTTGATGATAGAAACATCACCGGACGGACCGACACGCGGTTCCATGAAATATTCCCAGCGTTTGAACTGGAAATATGTTCCGTCGAGTTCTTCATTCTCATTGCGGTCCGCGGAATTAATATCATTAGTGCTTCCGTCATGCTGATGATCCATCATATCCGCTTCGCGATCGTGCCATGCGGAATCGAACGCGGCTTTCACCGTAAAGAAATTCGCCCCGGGAGTTTGCCAGAGTTCCAGCCAGCGATCGTTGTTTTGCGCTTTACCGGTGGAATTGAATAAAAAGAGAAAGGGAATCAGTGGAATGAATTTCCTGAATGAAAACATCGCAGCAAGTATTGGTTGATGATTGGCTTGTTTACGCCGGGGGAAATCAGCTTCGTAAATGTCGGGATAATACACGGAATTCCACAATGGAAATCACATAAAAAAGGGTTCCCGAATGAGAACCCTTTTTCGATGGATCGTTTTGTTTTTAATAAGTGATCGTTCGAACAACCGTCGCGCTTGTGCTGTTGCGCAAAGTGATCGTGTACATTCCTTTTCCGAATGTTGTAAGATCAACTTGCCTGTTGTAATCACCCGAGAAATTACTGAGTGATTCGCTGTAAACGATCTGGCCGAGCACGTCGTGAATTTCGATCGTGTAATTATCAGAAGCGTTTACATGGAATGCGACAGTGAATTGTCCGTTGTTCGGATTCGGTGTCACACTGATCGAAGCAACATTGGTGTTCGCTGCAATTCCGGTAGGATCAACAACAGCAGAAGACTGTCCCGATCCACAACCATTCGCGTCAAACACTTCAACCGTATAACTTCCGGTCTGTGTCGCGGTGTACGATTGTGATGTTGCACCGTTGATCGGATTTCCATTGAGGTACCACTGATAAGAAGCGCCGCTCACCGTAGAAGTAAGTACGTTTCCGTTGACAGTGATCGATGGAGTAGAAGGCGGCGTTCCGACAGTTACAGTTTGTGTTGCGGTGCTTGAACAACCGTTCGCATCTGTTCCGGTCAATGAATAAGTTGTTGTGGTCACTGGAGAATCGGTGATGGATGAAGTGGTTTGTCCGCCCGGTTGCCAGCTGTACGTTGTTCCGCCATTTCCGGTTAATGTTACGGCATCACCCAAACAGATCACTGAATTTCCGCTGATGGAGATCGTTGGTAATGGATTCACGTTAACGGAAACCGTTGCAGAATTCGAACATCCATTCGCGTCTGTTCCTGTCACTGTGTACGTGATCGATCCGTTTGGAACGTCCGTCACCGTCGCACCCGTCATGTTGATCGGTTGCCAGTTGTAAGATGTTGCGCCAGTCGCATTAAGCGTTACAGAACTTTCAGCGCAGATGACTGACGAAGATGAAGAAGCGGCAACAGTTGGAAGCGGATTCACCGTGACTGCAACAGTAGCGGAATTCACACAACCATTCGCATCTGTTCCTGTCACAGAATAAGTGGTGGTCGTTGTCGGAGCATCAGAAACAGAAGCACCGCTCAAACTTCCCGGCATCCAGTTATAGCTTGTTGCACCGCTCGCATCAAGCGTAACTGATGAACCTATACAGATCGCAGGCGAAGATGAAGAAGCAGTAACAACAGGAAGCGCATTCACGTTGATCGTTTGTGTTGCTGTTCCGGTGCATCCGGATGCTGTTCCGGTTACGGTGTATGTTGTGGTGCTCGATGGAGAAACAGTAACCGTACTTCCGCTCAATGATCCCGGCATCCAGTTGTAAGTTGTTGCGCCGCTCGCGGTGAGTGTCGCAGAACTTCCATTGCAGATGTTCGCATTGCTTGTTGTGGCGGTTACGGTCGGAGAAGGATTGACCGTGATGGTACGTGTTGCTGTTGCGGTACAACCGGCAGCGGATGTTCCGGTAACAGTGTACGTTGTTGTCGTAGCTGGAGAAACAGTTACTGTTGCGCCACTCAGACTTCCCGGCATCCAGGTGTATGTTGTGGCGCCACTCGCGGTGATGGATGTGGAATTACCTGAGCAGATCGTTCCACCTGTTGTGGTTGTTGTAACCGTTGGTGTTGGATTCACGGTAATAGTTCTTGTCGCCGTTCCTGTACATCCGGATGAAGTTCCGGTTACAGTGTAGGTTGTTGTGGTGGTTGGAGAAACAGTTACTGTACTTCCGCTCAGTGATCCCGGCATCCAGGTATAAGTTGTTGCTCCGCTTGCCGTGATCGAAGTTGAACTTCCATTACAGATGCTGGCACCCGTTGTGGTGGTTGTAACGGTAGGCGTTGGATTTACAGTGATTGTTCTGGTAGCTGTTCCTGTGCATCCATTCGCCGCTGTTCCTGTCACCGTGTATGTCGTTGTTGTCACTGGAGAAACTGTAACGGTTGCACCACTC
>DATJEX010000379.1:0-3458 GCA_035496135.1 Bacteroidia bacterium | reverse complement strand
CTGTTCCGTTGTTCCCATGAGTTTGTATAACGCGAACACATTATCATGATCAGGATCCTTCGGTTCTTCCAGTGTCTTCGAATCGGTCACAACGGACATCACCACTTTTTTCAATTCTTTCTCCGGCAGAAAAATATTGATGAAATTGTTGTACGACTTGCTCATCTTCCTTCCGTCAATACCGGGAACGGTCATCGTCAATTCATCCAGCTTTCCTTCCGGTACAACAAAAACATCTGCGCCGTAATGATGATTCACTTTATTCGCAAGATCGCGCGTGAATTCAAGATGCTGCATCTGGTCTTTTCCCACCGGGACAATATTCGTGTCATACAGCAGAATGTCGGCGGCCATCAGGACAGGATAATTGAACAATCCCGCATTCACATCGGCACCATTCTCGATCTTGTCCTTGAACGATGTGGCGAGCTGCAAACGGTTGTACGACATGAAACAGTCAAGATACCACGTGAGTTCGCACACTTCCGGAACATCACTCTGCGTGAACAGGATATTCCTGTCGGTATCGAGCCCGAACGCGAGCCAGGTCGCCGCTACTGCATCCGTACTTTCTTTCCGGAACTGCGCGTCTTTGATCGCGGTGAGTGAATGCAGATCTGCAATGAAGAAAATACTGTTGTTCCCGCTTTGCTGTGAAAGTTTGATCGCAGGAATGATCGCGCCGAGAAGATTTCCGAGATGGGGAATGTTGGTGCTCTGAATGCCGGTTAAAATGCGTGCCATGAGCGCAAAGGTAACAGGTAGCAAGTAACAGGTAGCAGGTAATGCAGGTTTTTATAGGTAAACTGGAGACATCATACCTACTACTTGCTGCCTTATACCTGTTACCTTTGGAAAGATGTTCGCCCACTACATAGGAATCATTCCCCGCGCCTTGTGGAAACTGCTGTTCGTGCTGAACTTCATCCTGAGCATGATCCTGCTCTGGCCGCTGTTCTTCATTCTGCTTTCTTCAAAAAAATACAGGACAGCTTTCAAGTGCATGCGCGTATGGGCGCGATGGGTGCTCACGATCCCGGGAATCATTCCGCGAGTGAAACGTGAAGCGGATCCGCGTGAAATAAAAGGTGCGTGCATTTTTGTAGCGAACCATTCTTCCTATCTCGACATCGTGGTGAGTTACATCGCTATTCCAACGTATTTCGTTTACATGGGGAAAGCGGAGATCGACAAAGCGCCATTGCTCAGAATGTTTTTCAAGGGAATGAATATTTATGTCGACAGAAAAACACGAAGCGGATCTTACCTGGCTTTTCAACTTGCTGCGGAAAAATTGCGCAACGGCGAAAGTGTTTTCATTTATCCCGAAGGAACGATAGAATCGAAAGGCCATCTGAAGAGTTTCAAGAATGGCGCGTTCCGCCTCGCGATAGAAAACCAGGTCCCCATTGTGCCGATCACCTTTCTCGGCAACTGGAAATTATTGCAGAACGGCGGATTCTTCAAATCGCACGGTCGCCCCGGGCTCACGCACGTGATCGTACACAAACCCGTTTTCACCAATGGAATGACAGAGGAAGATTTGATACCTTTGCGTCACCGGGTGAGGGAAATGATCGCAAAAGACCTCGGGCAGATATGAGTATCGACAGTAAAACAGTAAAAGACGTGGCACATCTCGCACGACTCGAATTCGAGAACGAAGGAGAGCAGAAGATGATCCGCGATATGAATAACATGCTGGGATTCGTGGAGAAACTGAACGAGTTGAACACGGACAATATCGAGCCGCTCATTTATATGACCGACGAAACCGATCACCTGCGTGATGATGTGGTGAAGGATCCGTTGCCGCACAAAGATGTTTTGAAGAATGCGCCGAAACACGATTCCGACTATTTCAAAGTGCCGAAGGTGGTGGAGAAGAAATAATTATCTTATTTGCGATGAAAAACAGCATAACCACTCTCGAGATCAATAATTTCAAATCCGTAAAGCATTTGAAATTGGATTGTAAGCGGATCAATGTTTTTATTGGTGAGCCGAATGTGGGGAAATCCAATATTCTGGAGTCTCTATCATTGTTTTCTGCCTCACATTACAATCCAACTCACCGCCTTTTATCAAATCAAATACGTTTCGAAAGGGTAGGAAATCTATTCTTTGACCAAGATAGAAGCCATAATATTTCCGTGTTTACTGATATCGGAGGTGCAATGTTAAGATTTCAAAAGGATACTCATGATTCATACGAATTGATACTTGGACCTGACAGTGAATTTATGCAGCAATTCTCTGATGGGACTAATTATAATGCCTATCAGCAATTTTCAATAAGAGGCGCTACAGACGACAGGTTTCTCGGTAAACCGATCAAGCCTTTTATTGTAAACTTCACAAGCGATCAAAACCCTGTTTCAAATAGCCCAAGGTATACTAATCCATTCCGCAGGTATATTTTTAATGCAAATGTCAAAGAGTCTAATCCTTTTTCCGCATTTTTAGCGCCACCTTATGGAGAAAATCTATACTCTATTCTTGAACACAATCCAAAGTTATACGAGGAGTGTAGTGGTTTTTTTTCCAAATATGGATTGGACCTACTAATTGACACCCAAACGAACAAACTTGAGGTACAAAAGAGAGTTGGGAATAGGGTTTATAAAATCCCGTATGCTCTTGCTGCAGATACGTTACAGAGAATAATATTCCATTTTGCGGCAATAGAAACTAATAATGATTCTGTTTTAGTGTTCGAGGAACCAGAAGCTCATTCATTTCCCAAGTACATTTCGATGTTTGCCGATAAGGTTATAGCGAGCGCGAATAATCAATTCTTTATTGCTACACACAGCCCATATCTGCTTACTCCATTTATTGAGCAATGTGATCCGAAAGACATTGCAATTTTTGTTTGTACATATAAGAATTATGAGACTAAAGCAAGAGCTTTAAGTGATAAGGAAATCGGAAATATCATGGAGAGCGGAATAGATTTATTTTTCAATATAGATGCGTTTAAAGAATGATTGAATTACAACGAATAATGCCGGAGTGTTTTGCGGATACACTTTTGGTCCGAATGATTTTACAGAGGGGAAGGCCGGGACACAGAAAGGGAATCTCCAGTGTAGCAAAAGCCCTCGTTGAGTATGATCATAATGCTCACTTTGTCATCGGCGTTGCAGACACCGACAAATTCAAAAGGGATAGTCAGAACCCGAACATTCAAAAATTCAAGATTATCGTTGAAAATAAGATCGAAGAACAAGGTCTTTTAATAGTTCAGATACCGGGTACTCAAAAGTATCTTATACGTATCCATCCTGACTTTGAGCCCTGGATTTGGGCACTGGCCAAGACGGCAGGGATCAAAACCGAAGATTTCGGCTATTCTAATATTGACGATTTGAAAAGTGCAACAAAAAGTAATGAAGTGGATGAAAACAAAAATTTGAAAGATTTTATATGGCAAGTAATTAAGGCAAATCCTCCTG
>DATJEX010000378.1:0-4097 GCA_035496135.1 Bacteroidia bacterium | reverse complement strand
AAACGCCATCCTTCACTTCATCATTCGCCAATACAGTTCCCAGTTGCGGACACCAGTTCACCCACGCTTCACCGAGATATGCCAGTCGGAAATTCATCAGCACATCCGACTTTTCCTTTTCCGAAAAATTCTTCCATTGTTCGGCAGTGAATGGTTTCAGGTCATGTTCTATATCGCCGGTGAGGATCCGGTCATCACTTCCTGAGAAACCTTCCTTCTCGAAAATAGAAATGAGTGTGTCGATCGATTCCGCTTTCTTCGTTTTGTTATTGTACCACGAACCGAAGATCTGTAAGAAGATCCACTGCGTCCATTTGTAATAATCCGGGTTGCTCGTCCACACTTCACGGCTCCAGTCGAATGAGAAACCGATCTTGTTCATCTGGTCGATGTAGCGCGCTATATTTTCCTTCGTCGTTTTTTCCGGATGCTGCCCCGTCTGTATCGCGTATTGTTCTGCAGGCAATCCGAACGAATCAAATCCCATCGGGTGCAGCACATTGTATCCGCACAGTCTTTTGTAACGCGACACGATATCACTCGCAATATACCCGAGCGGATGGCCTACGTGCAATCCCGCGCCCGAAGGATAAGGGAACATATCGAGCGCATAATATTTCGGTTTGCTTCCGCCATTCTCCACGCGGTACGTGTTCCGCTCTTTCCAGATCTGTTGCCACTTTTTTTCTATATCGCGGAAATTATACTCCATAGTTTTTGCCAATGAATTTGAATGACGAAAATACGGAAAAGTGAAGGTGAAAGTGAAAGTGAAAAGGGGTATTATGAGGAGCCCCTGAAGTTAAGCCTGCGCATACTTAAGGGGAGCAAGACGTGCAGCGTTTCATAAAACGGTTCGTCCCGTCCGTGGCTGTGCATGGCACTTGCCGTGGCCGGGGCTATCAAAATTGGCCAGCATTTCAAAATCCGTTCGCACGCACACGCCCGCCCGCAACATGTCACCCCTCTGGGGTTGCAAAAACGAATCGCACCTACGGTGCTAATGACAGAGCGTCCCTACGGGACGCGTGGATGATTCCCCTTCACTCTCACTTTCACCTTCACCCGGGGTTATTCACTATCATATTGTTCAAATCCCGCCGTTTCATCTCTGTAAAGCCTTTCCGCTTTCCCTATTTTCGCCAACAATGACCGACGTTTCCGTTAAAAGACGATTCCGCACTTCATCCGTCACCATCATCATCAGCATCGCACTCGTGCTCGTCATGATGGGCTTGCTCAGCGTACTCGTGCTCAAGGCGCGTGATGTGACGACCTGGGTGAAAGAGAATATCAAGATCACCGTTTTCCTTGCGCCCGACGCGAAAGAACAGGACGTGATAGAACTCCAGAAATCCATTGACGCCGAAAAATGGAGGAAGAGCACAGAGCTCGTTTCGAAAGATGAAGCGGCGAAACGTCTGCAGAAAGATCTGGGCGAAGATTTCATCCAGACACTCGGCTACAATCCGCTTTCCTCTTCCATCGAGATCAACCTGAAAGCCGAATACACCGACAGCGCGAATGTTTCCGCCATTGCCGCTCAACTGAAAGATGACGAACGCGTGAAGGATGTGTATTACCAGAAAGACATGGTGAGCGCCGTGAACGAACGCATGGGCTCCATCAGCCTGGTCATCGCATTGTTCAGCGGCGCCCTGCTTTTCATTGCCGTCGGACTCATTTTCAATACCATTCGCCTCTCCATTTATTCCCAAAGATTCTTAATCCGTACCATGGACCTGGTGGGCGCCACCCAGAAATTCATCCGCCGCCCGTTCGTCACCCGCGGGATCATCAATGGGATCGTCGGTGCGGTCATCGCCATTATCATCACCACCGCCATTGTGCTCGCCATTGACAAAAACTTCATCGAACTCAACCTGATCAAGCTCGCCGACCTGAAAACACTGGCCCTTTTGTGCGGTTTGCAGATCGTTTTGGGCATCCTCATCACCTGGATAAGTACCGCTTTGGCCGTAAGAAAATTCCTCCGGCAGGGTACAGATGCGCTTTACTCTAGTTAACTTAGCGCCATCATGTCAAAAAAGAAGATCGTCATCCAGGACAAATCCGCTTCCAGGAAATCGTCCGACTCCAAAAAGGAAATTTCTGCCGGTGCATTCGCGTTCGGTAAAGAAAATTATATGATCATTCTCATCGGCCTCGGTGTGCTGGTGATCGGCTACCTGCTCATGATCGGTGGCGGATCTGACAAACCGGAGAATTTCAATCCCGAAATTTTCAGCGCGCGCCGCATCACGGTGGCTCCTATCACACTGCTCATCGGTTTTGGTGTGGTACTCTATGGTATCATGAAGAAACCCCGCGAGGAAGAGAATCAATAATTCGAGATCAATTCTCAAAAGGGAACGAATTTCGAATCTGCACGAATATTCAAATTCCCGAATCCAGATATGTATATTCGAATAGATTCGTAATTCGTTCCCTTCATGAATTATTTCCAATCTGTTTTACTCGGCATCATTGAAGGATTGACAGAGTTCATCCCGGTCTCTTCCACCGGCCACATGGTCATCGCTTCTTCGGGAATGGGAATTGCCAAACTCGATTTCACCAAAACATTCACCGTTGCCATTCAGCTCGGCGCGATCCTTTCCGTCGTCGTTTTGTACTGGAGAAAATTCATCAAGCTCAACGATTTCCGTTTTTATATCAAACTTGCGATCGCTGTCATTCCTGCGCTCGTCATCGGAAAATTGCTAAGCGATTTCATTGATGAAAAACTCGGCAACCCGGTCTTCATCGCCTGTTCCATCCTTGCCGGCGGAATTGTTTTACTCTTCGTCGACAACTGGTTCAAAGGCGGAACGATCAAAGAAGAAAAAGAAATTTCCCTGCTGAAGGCATTTTTCATTGGTTGCTGGCAGGTACTCGCACTCGTGTTTCCGGGAATGAGCAGAAGTGCGGCGAGTATCGTGGGTGGAATGCAGCAGAAATTGACGCGCGATGTTGCAGCTGAATTTTCATTCTTCCTCGCGGTGCCGACGATGCTCGCGGCGACAGGTTACAAATTGTACAAGCATGTGAAACTGCACGGCATGTTCACGCACGATGAAATAAAATTACTCGCCGTTGGAAACCTCGTGGCGTTCGTCGTCGCACTCTTCGCGATCAAGGTCTTCATCACCATGGTGAAGAAATACGGATTCCGCATGTGGGGTTATTACCGCATCGTGCTGGGCGTGGCGGTTCTCGTCACCAACTATTTCTTCCCGCTCACCGTCCTCTGAAAATGGAACCGCGTTCCTTCGATTTCATCAATGGCGAAGTTCTGCTCATCGACAAACCACTCACGTGGACTTCCTTCAGCGTAGTGAATAAACTGCGGTGGCTCATCAAGCACAAGATCAAACAGAAAATAAAAGTCGGCCACGCGGGAACGCTCGATCCGCTCGCGACAGGATTGCTCATCATCTGCACGGGAAAATTCACGAAGCGCATTGAAGAATTCCAGGCGCGGGAGAAAGAATACACCGGGACAATTTCCATCGGCGCCACTACTCCATCGGCCGATCTTGAAAAAGAAATTGATCAGCACTTTCCGACAGAACACATCACGGATGAAATGATCCGTGAGGCAACGAAAAATTTTCTTGGTGTGATCGATCAATCACCTCCGTTATTTTCAGCGATCAATGTCGATGGAAAGCGTGCTTACAAACTCGCGCGAAAAGGAGATGAAACTGTTTTACCGACGAGAAAAGTTGAGATCAGGGAATTTGAGATCGCAAACATTGAAAGAAAAAAAATTGAACCGGTTCATTCTGCTGCCATTCTCGACTCCGCTCGAACCAGCAGCATTATCAATGTGGACTTCAGAGTCGTGTGCAGCAAGGGCACGTACATCCGCGCGCTCGCGAGAGATTTTGGTCTGGCTTTGAATTCAGGTGCGCATCTTTCTGCTTTGCGGAGAACGGCTATCGGAGAATTCAGGGTGAGTGATGCAATGACGGTGGAAGATTTCGAATCGATAGTGACTGGTTCAGACTGGTAAAATTAACCACGGAGACACAGTGGCACGGAGTTTCACGGAGAATTCTGATTGTTAGGCTCCGTCCCGTTCACTTTCACAT
>DATJEX010000377.1:0-5800 GCA_035496135.1 Bacteroidia bacterium | reverse complement strand
CGATTTATTTTTTTCTTACACACGGATACCGATGATGCAGACGTCATCGATCTGCGAAAGTTCGCCGCGCCAGTCTTCAAATGTTTTATCGAGAATGTCGCGCTGTTCTTTCATCGGCAAACCATGAATGCGCAGGAAAAGATTCTTCATGGTCTTGTAACGGAATTTCTTTCCCTGTGGCCCGCCGAACTGATCGGCATAACCGTCCGTGAAGATGTAGATGCAATCGCCCTGGTGCGCCACCACTTCGTGATTCGTGAATGGTTTTCCGTAATCGAATTTCCCGATCGGTTGTTTGTCCGCTTTGATCTCAAAAATATCTCCGTCTTCATTCGCAGCAGGAACGGGATCATCTTTACGTACGATCCACAATGGATTGTTCGCTCCCGAATAATTGATCAACGCCATTTTTGTTCCGGGATTTGAAACATCATCAACATACCGGATACTGACCAATGCGATATCCATTCCGTCCTTCACTTCATCATCGCCGGTCGATTCAAATGTCGCCACGACGAGTTCTTTCAGTTTATCGAGCACATCGGAAGGTTTACGCAAATTGAATTCGCCCACGCAGCGATCAAGATTATTCGAACCGATCATGCTGACGAGTGCGCCGGGAACACCATGACCAGTACAATCAACTGCAGCGACAAGTACCTGGTCGGGTTGTTGAGAGATCCAGTAGAAATCACCCGACACAATATCTTTTGGTTTGAACAGCACAAAACTTTCTCTCAGTGCGGCATCCAGGCTCACATTCGGTGGAAGAATGGCCCGCTGGAGACGCAGAGCATAATTGATGGAATCCAGGATCTCTTTGTTCTGGCTTTCGACGAGTTCCTTCTGGTGCGTCACTTCCGCGGTTCGTTCGAGCACTTTCTGTTCCAGGTTCTGATTGATGTGGCGGAGTTCTTCGATCATTTTACGGATCGAGTCCTGCATTTTCCGGAAACTGTTCGCGAGAATACCGATCTCATCTTTGCGGTCGATGTTGATGGACACATCGAAATTCCCTTTGGAAACTTCCATCGCATCATTGGAGAGCACTTCGATCGGCCTGGTGATCCTCCTCGAAAGGAAAATGGAAAATACAGCCACGATGAAAAGAAGGATCACGAGTGCGATCAGCATCTGGTTTCTCAGGGCGAAAATATTCTCGAACGCTTCCGATTCATCCAGCTCGCTCATGATCGCCCAATGCATTCCTTCGACGGTGAGCGGACCATAGGAAGAAAGTACGCGTGCTCCGCGATAACCATCGATGATCAGCGCGCTGTCGTGTCCACCGACGGCGTCTTTTGTTCCTGTTGTGCTGATCTGGAGAATTCCAACAGATGTTCCGAAGCGGTGCAACGCGTTGATCGTACTGTCAGGAGTGCCGATCTCTTTCAGTGTGCTGTAATACGCCGCCGTGTCTTCGATCAATCCCCGTGCCTGGTTGCGGATCCGCAGATCTTCGCCAACGATATATGTTTCTCCTGTTTTGCCCAAACCAACTTCATCCCAATTACGATCGTTGGTCATGATGTCGTTGATCTCATCCACCGGCATCTGGAAAACAACAACGCCGATCTTTTTATCTCCGTCGAATATCGGTGTGGAGATAAAAGATTCAGGAGCATTGTAAGACGGACGGTAATTCTCAAAATCCTCGAAGGAAACAGAATCCTTGATGGAAGAACTGTTCGCAGCCCTGAACGCTTTGCCGAGTCCGGTGTTGCGGAAAGGACCATCGATGAGCGACGTTCCGAAATCAACTTCTTTTTCACAAGAGTAAACGACAACACCGGTCTCGCAATCGACAAGGAAGATATCGTGGAAACCGAAGTTCTCCTGGTACTTTCTGAACGTCGGATGAAAACGTTTATGCGTTTTGGAATACAAACTGCTGTCACCGGCATCATCCATCAGGCATTTGTCGCCGATCGCATGTGGGTTGAGCGCGATGTACAACGATTGCAGGATCCGTCCGTTCTTCGAAGGATTGCTTTCACTTTCGAGTGAGGCCTTCACATCGGAATTCGAATTCAATCGGGGCAGGTATTCCTTTTTCAGGTAATCGTTCACGCTCAGATCAACGGTCGACATGCGGTTGTCATCAATATGAAGATCGAGCGCGATCGTATCGTAACCGGTCTTGAAGCGCTTCATCGCACGCACGACGGTTGGATCCTGTGAAAAAAGTACGACCTGTTTATTGAGAAGATTGAAGTAATCTTCCACCTGGTCTTCCTTCGCTTCCCTTACCGCGAGTAATTTGTTGAACGATTCTTTTTCAAGTGATTTTTTCGCTTTGTTGAACGAAATGATACCGACCACAAGCATGGAGATCCCGGCAACACAGAAAAAAGCAAGCGTGAGTTTAAGTCCGATTTTCATAACGTCAGTTCAAAACCGGCGAAACGGATTGAATACTGTAAAGCTGTGATTGATTAACGCGTGAGAATGATCTTTCCGGTTCCCGTTCTTTCGCCGGAACGCACCGTGTACACATAAGCTCCTTCTGCCAGAGCAGAGAGATCCATGTTCACGTTCGAACCGGGGAGAAGTTTCGAAAACTGTTGAGAAAGAACTTTCTTGCCGCTGAGATCACTGATAATGATCTCCGTTGTTCCATCGGTTCCGTTATCGAATGTGAAATTCACATTTTCTTGCGATGGAACCGGGTAGACGTGAACACCGTTGAGTGTCGTGTATTCATGAATGCCAACAAGTGTTACGGCAACGGCGGATGTATCGTTGGAATGATCGACGTCACTTGTTTTGGAAGTCCACACGTAAAGCACATCGGGCCCCGCGTATGGTGCGTTCAGATTCGTGGTGAAATTGAACAACACGGAATCGCCGGGAAGAATCGGTGCACCGAGATAAGGTTGTGTGACGATCGTCGCGTTTCCGCCGAGTTTGTAATTCACGCTGATGTAATAATTGTCAGCAGCCGTTCCGTAATTCCTGATGTAGCAGGAAACGGGTGTTGAACTGAACGAAGAACTCGCAGCAGGAGTCACGATGGAAGAAACGCCAACGTCTTCAGGAGAAGCACAAACATAATCCGCGCCGATGAAGAAATCAGTGGTCTGGTAATCGCGATACGTTGACCAGATGTTCTGGAACACTTCATACGACTGTCGTGAGAATGGAGGAGTGTAGCTTGCGCCGATCGCCGTGCTCGCATTCGCCATGTCCCAGTTCACATAGAATCCACCACTCTGGATCACCACATTTCCTCCGACAGGAACTGTCGTGACAGAGAATGTTGTAACGTTGAGTGCATTCACCGCTACGGAGTCGAGCAATGTTCCCGGACTTCCACCCGGGCCATCATCGTCATAGATCTTCGCATAGAATGCGATGCCCGCTCCCGGTGAACCGGTGAGAATATAATTCGTGTTCAGGAGTCGCGCAGGATACGTTGGTGGTTTGAAATACATTCCCACACCTCCGGCACCTCCTGCCCAATTGATGGAACCGCTAACGGGCTCCGTATGATTATTGGTGTAACACATCCGGATGGCAGGTTGTGTCGTATCGAGTACGACCATCTCCTGCGTGATCGAATCATTCACGTTGATCGTATCGGAAGCAAGGCCCCCGATCCTCGTCTGGAATTTTTTGGTTCCGGTTGTGACCGGAGAATATGCTGTGTTGAAATTGATCACCTGGTATTGCGATGGAACGAACGCGAGTGTTGTTGCAGAATCGCTCACCAATATGGTATTGTTCAGTTCTTTCACTTTTCCATACACACTGAACGACGGCGTATTCTGATTTCCATGATTCGCGACCTGTGTACTCAGCTGGTGAGGGCCCGACATATTCGCGAGAAAAATCCCGCCATCTCCATCCGCATCATTCCAGTCCACACCCACGTCGGTGATCGGAAGTGCGTTCGGTGGATAATAATATTTGATGGTGTAGAACGATCCTGGAGGTTGTGTACTGAGTGGCTGCAAACCGTAATTACCGATGTTGTTCTCAATTCCGCTGGTGAAATTCGAAACAGAAGTTCCGGACACGTTCAGAAAATTGACGGTGATCGATGTATCGGCGCGATTGAGAATGATCTCGAATGTATTGTCACTCGTTTGATTGAATCCCGGCCAGTTCGGATCCCAATATGGAACGCTCTTGAATTCGATGCAGAAAGAATCCGGATTGGCTTTGTAAAAAACTTTGCCCGGGTTGTTCACACCGAGAAATGTCATATCGGCGCAGAGTCCTGCGATGTAATTGTTCACACCCGTTGGAGTGGGAATGGTCGGAAAATTCGCAGCGATGTTACCGGGTCCGAATTCCACGTAACCGTTCGAACCGATCCAGACTTTACTTTCTGTGTACCAGTAATAGGGAAACTGGAATCCGAGCGAGATCGGTCCAACGAAATTATCATCACCGAGCCCGGAGACTTGAATGCCTGTAGTGGAGATCTCCCACCAGTTGAACGAAGGTCCGCCCGGTTCGTAGCTGTCTTTCCAGGTATATCCGTAGCCGTCGGGTCCGCCGGCGTTGGCGAAAACATGCAGGGAGAGAAGGAGAAGGGGTGCGAGTAGAAGTCGTTTCATCGTATGGGAATTTAGCTATGCAAATTACGAATTCTCATTGATAAAGCGGGAACTAAAAAGGATTATTCTCCGGGCGTTCTTTGAGCTTCGGAGGATCTTTGCGCAGAATGCGTCGGACCATCCAGAGGAGAAAACGCGGAGGATATTTATATCCTTTTTTGGCGAGGCGTTTTCCGGAATCGATGTAATCGTCTTTGTTTTCCGGAAGCGTGGTGCGCAATCCGTCTACATAGCGGTTGTACATGCAGAAGGCGGCAGCGACAAGAACAGCATCGTGCAATTCTTCGTCAGTGGCGCCTGCTTTTTTTGCGGCGTCAACAAGATCCTGTGTGACTTCTTTTCCGCTCTTCTGAACTTTTCCGGCGATGCGTAACAAAGCTTTCATTTTTTCCGAAACCGGTGCCGTGTCGATATTCTCGCGCACACACGACATGATCTTTCCGTCATCACCGGTGAGTTCCTGCATCGCGGCGGTGTGCGAAAGATGACAGAATTCGCAGGCATTGAGATAGGAGACATATCCGGCGATCATCTCGCGTTCACCCGGCGTGAGTGAAGATGGTCCGCGGAGAATGGTTTGCGCCAGATTGGATAAAGCGGATCCGGTCGGGCCTTTGTAAAAAAGAAGTTCTACGATCCCCGCTTGTGGAATATTGGTCTTAATGAAAGTCATGAAGTAAAATTACTCGAAAATCAGGTGCTCGCTGATCCCGCTGATGACGCGGAAGAAAAACATTATTTTCTGTTGAGTAATTTCACAAAATTCTTATTGAGATAAGGCCGCAATTCCTTCCATGAAAATTCCGAGTAGGCGAGGCTATATTCGAGATGATGGCTTGCCGCATCCTCATTTCTGTTCACGCAAATGAAAGTCAATCCGGAATCAGTCATGAAAAAATAATCGGCACGGAGCTCTGTGCTGCTGGCTGAATCAAAAACCATTTCAATATCTCCGTCGGGATCATTGCCGATCAATTTTCCCCGTGCTGCGATGGAATCATTCAGCCGGGAGAAATTCTTATTCATGTCAAAGATGTCGGAAAAGCCGGCTTGCTCCGGATCATTATTACGAAAGACCATATTCATGATCTCGAGTTGATCTTCTTCCGGACCTTCATCAGCTGTGGTCATGTCTTTGACCGAGAATGAAAAATGCGATGCAGAGAGCACGGAGAAGGTCTCTTTGATCTCCCGGATCACGTCATCGTCATATTCAGGAGCACCATTGTCAAAAT
>DATJEX010000376.1:0-10526 GCA_035496135.1 Bacteroidia bacterium | reverse complement strand
GGATCCGGGCAATTGGGCAACGGACATTGCCGGCGGAAGTCAATTCGGCTACACCCTCATCTGGGTGCTGGTGGTTTCGAATTTCATCGCGTTATTGCTCCAGAGCCTCAGTGCAAGACTCGGATTGGTGACCGGGCTTGATCTCGCACAAGCGTCACGCGCACATTATCCGCGAGGATTGAATTTCTTTTTGTGGATACTCGCTGAGATCGCCATCGCTGCTTGTGACCTGGCGGAAGTCGTAGGAATGGCGATCGGTTTGCAATTGCTGTTCGGCATTTCTCTCCTGACCGGCGTACTCATCACTGTTTTCGACACGCTGTTGCTGCTCGTTCTGCAGCGATTCGGGATCCGGAAGATGGAAGCATTCATCATCGGGCTCATCAGCGTGATCGGTCTTGCTTTCATCGCCGAATTATTTTACGCGCATCCATCTGCAAATTCAATTTTCTCCGGGCTCAAACCTTCCATTCCGAATGACGCTGCACTTTACATCACCATCGGTATCATCGGAGCAACCGTGATGCCGCATAATCTGTACCTGCATTCTTCATTGGTACAAACAAGAAAGATCGACCGGAGTGCGAAAGGTGTCTGGCAGGCGATACGCTACAATATTTTTGATTCCGCCATCGCGTTGAACCTCGCGCTTTTCGTAAATGCGGCCATTCTTATTCTCGCAGCTGCTGCATTCTGGAACACGGGGCGAACGGATGTGGCAACGATCAGTGACGCGCACAACCTTCTTGGTGGAATTCTCGGGACGAAACTCGCGCCGATCCTTTTTGCTGTTGCATTGATCGCAGCGGGACAGAGTTCAACATTGACCGGAACACTTTCCGGCCAGATCGTGATGGAAGGTTACCTGAATCTCCGTCTCACTCCATGGATCCGCCGACTCATCACTCGTTTGATCGCGATCATTCCGGCCGTGATCGTCATCAAACTTTATGGTGAACAGAAAACGGAAGGACTTCTTGTATTGAGCCAGGTGATCCTGAGTCTTCAACTCGGATTCGCCATTATTCCGCTGATCCATTTTGTGAGCAGTAAAAAACTGATGGGGGAATTCCGGGCGAAATGGTATCTCATCATTCCATCCTGGATCGCTGCTGCGCTCATCATGACACTGAATGTAAAATTGGTGATCGATACGATCTCGTTGTGGCTCGTATCCACAAATAATTCGCTCCTCATCTGGTTCACCGTTGTTCCGGTAGCGGTTATCATTGGAATCATTCTGCTCTGGATAACTTTCCGCCCGCTCATCGGGAAAGCACTCGGCACGAAAAAAGCGGACCTGCACGATGTCACTTCACTCGAGAACATTACCGCACAAAAACCATTTGAATCCATTGCCGTGTGTGTCGATTTTTCCACCAGTGATACGGACGCGATCGGCCACGCGATACGGCAAGGCGGAAAGAACGCGAAGTATCTGCTCATTCATGTCACAGAAACGGCAGGCGCACGTGTCATGGACAGCGCGATGGAAGATCTTGAAACGACATTCGATGAAAAGACACTCGTGCGTTACCGCGAAGAACTGAAACAGAAAGGCTACGACTTCTCCGTTAAACTTGGTTTCGGGAATCCAAAACAGGTGATCCCGAAGATCATCACACATTCGGATTGCGATCTGCTGGTGATGGGCGCACACGGACATAATTTTTTCAAAGATCTTCTGCTCGGAACAACGGTTGAAAGTGTCCGGCACAGTCTCACGATCCCGGTACTGATCGTCCGAAAAAAATGATGGGAGTATTACTGATGGTACGGATATGCGGATTACAGATTTTGTGAAAACAAATTCTATCAATAATCCATCTGTACCATCAGTAATCCGTATATCCGTACTATCAGTAATCAACCCTTTCCGTAGTTTTGTAGCCCCATGAGTGAAGAGCAGGAAAACACTTCCAATACGTCCGAACAAAAACCGCCGCTTCCTGTCAGGCGACCACCCCTATTCTGGTTAACGCCGCGAAAAGGATATTTCATCACGCCTATTCTGATCGACATCAACATCCTGGTGTTACTGGTGATGATCGCGACCGGCGTGCACCCGGTGACACCCGATCCGAATGTGCTCGTAGCGTGGGGCGCGAATGTCCGCTCGCTCACGATGAATGGACAACCGTGGAGAATTTTCACCTGCATGTTCCTGCATTATGGCATCATACATCTCGCCGCGAACATGTGGGCGCTTTTTCAATTGGGCAGAATGCTTGAACCATTCATCGGCCGATGGAGATTCCTGATCCTCTACATTCTCTCGGGGCTTGCCGCAAGTTGTGTGAGCATGTGGTATCACAGCGACAGCGCGGCGGTTGGAGCATCGGGCGCGATCTTCGGGATATTCGGAATATTTGCAGCACTGCTCACTACTGATCTGATCCGGAAAGATATTCGCGGAAAAATGCTGCGCAGTATTCTCATCGCGATCGGCATCAACTTGCTTATCGGGCTCAGCTGGCAGATTGATAATTCGGCGCACATCGGCGGATTGATCGCAGGCACGATCGGCGGTTATCTTATTTATTTCGATCTGAAAAAATTCTACGTCCAGCAGATCAAGCAGAATACTTTTCTCATCATCGCTTCACTCGTCATCGCAGCAGGCATTTCTGTTTTCTGGATCATCACTCCGAAAACGTCGGAGATCGATGACCTGATGAAACGTTTTGCTTATTTCGATGATGCCGCGCAACAGTACTATTCACGAATGGACAGCATGCCCAGCGCCGACAGCGTCCGGATAAAATTTGTTGAACCGTACCGGCATTGCGGCGCGATCAGTGATACGCTGACATCAGAAGAGAACCTGACGGATGATGGAAAAAAGATCGTTCAGTTGTACCAGCAATATTCCGAAGCACGGTTGAACCAGGCGGATTACCTCTATCGGTTGGCGTATGACAGGAAAAATGTATTGACCGACAGCACACAGATCCTTTCGAAAAAAGGAGATGACATTCTTGTCAACCTGGATGAAATGCTGAAGAAGGTCAGCAAATGATTTTCTATTTCACGGAATCCGCTTTATTCTTCGGATCGGCCGTGTTCACGGCAGGAGGCACATCGCCAATGACATCTTTGTGGATGTTGAACAGATCGTAAGCGAGTATTTTCCCGCAGTTGCCTACATCATCATTCGCAGGCGTCATCACAGCAATACGCGGTTTCACTACATGTAACGTATCCATCTGCACTTCATAACTGATATTAAGATCTTTGCCGTTCTCCTCTATATCAACTGTCGCAAGCGGGGCCGCCGCATCGGTCGTGATCTCCAGTTTGCATTGTTTCAACTGATCGATCATCGCGCCGACTTTATCTTTCTTGGCGTACTGGTTATTGTAAATGAGGATCACCACACCGATCACGCCGAACAGGAGAACAGGGATCGCAGAAAAATAAATTCTGCGCTTGATCCTTCCCGCTTTGATCAGGTAATACAGCACAACAGTACCGAATACACCGAGAACGAAAAGTATGGCAGCTGAAGATCCATCGTGCTGCGTTCCACCCGTGATCACTTTTCCATTCACCATCAAACGCATTTTCATTTTCAGTCCGCTGTAGGGAACAAGTTGCGGGAAAGTGCGGTACAGTTCGTACGTGTAAAAATCCCTGTCGAATCCCGAAGAACAATTCGCCATTCCTTCGCACGTGCGCGCATAAAGAAGTTTGTTGTATTCGGTTCCGATATCCGGATCATTGAGCACATTTTCGAAATAGGTTTTCGCTTTGGCCTCATCACCTTTGGAGAGATAAAGTTTACCGAGAAAATAACTGTAATATTTTTTGATGAGCGGGCGTTTGTCGTCCTTGAGCAATTTCTCATAAACACCAATGAAATAATCGGGACTCATGCCATCGATCACCGACCACACTTCATCAAAATTCATCAGGTTCTCCGAGGAGAAAACGGGATAGATCACCTGGTTCCGCTCGGGATCATCAGCGACAAGATTACCGAGGATCAATTGCTGGTTGTTCGTCTTGAAGGAATATTTCGAGGTGTTCCACCAGTTGACCGGATTATACCAGAAATACCATTGATCATTCTCGAAATAATATTCCTGCTCGAATCGTTGCGCGCAATTGTAATTCACCGCTTCCACCGCGAGATTGTATTGCTCCTGTCCCCATGTCGTTGAAATATGAAGCTCATGGAAAGATGCGGCTTTGTTGATTCTCCGCTGTGCTTCCGCCGTTTTCCCTTCGTAATACAATGAACGCGCAAGGCCAATGGAATGCCATCCGAATCCGGGAGAACTTCCCTGTTTATCGATGACGTGTTTCAATAAACTGTCTGCGTCAATAGGTGCTGCACGATATTCATCAAGCGTTCCGCGCATGTAATAATATTCCCGCGTGCGCTTGTCACTTCCTCCTCCTTCGCGCTGTTCGGCTTCCACGAAATAATCATCCGCCGTTTTGAAATCGCCCATTGCCATCCGGAACTCCGCGTAGTTGTTGCTGGAATAATATCCTGAACGAAGAAGAATGTCATAATAATACTGTGCTGAATCGAGTTCGAGATTGTAATCGAACAGGATGGCTTTGTAGTGATACACAAAATAAAATTGTGTGTTCACATAAGAAGCATCATAGATCCCGACATTCAGTTCGGCATTGCGCTGAATATTGATAATGGATGAATCGAGGAACATGTACGCCATCGAATCGTTGGCATGCACAGTGTTTTTCAGGAATGAAAAATGCGGGCCGGACTCCGGCGTATACATCCGGTTGCGGTGATAGATCCACGCCATCGTGTTGAACGTTTCAATTCCATTCTCGAGTTGAAGATCACGATCGCGCACACGACGCAGAACTTTAAGCGCATTATCCGGCTGATCGATATTCTGGTAAGCTTGCTGCAACCAATACGCCATTTCGCAATAATCTCCCTGCACTCCATTCACGCGGACGAACGTGAAATAATCATTCGTCCGTGTACGAAGATCCTTGTCGAAATCCTTTTCCAGCAACGTCATCGCTTTCTCGAGCGACGGAACGCATTGAGTATATCCCAATTCATCATTCGCACGATAGAACATGAATCCACCCATCGTCATGTAACCCATGTAAAACGTACTGTCGGTGCGGATCGCTTCCTTCGCCTTATCGATCGTCTTATCATCCATGTAATTGATGTAACGAAGATTGCTGCGGATGTCGTCGCGACTGGCGGATTGGGATCTAAGCATTGCCGGAACTAAGCCGAACAAAAGCAGTCCGATTACCGCATGATTACCACGGAGACAGCACCTCGACAAGCTCGGGGCTGGCTCCGGCACAGAGGCCGCACGGAGAAAATGTAATATGTCGCGGATGAATTTCAATTTATCTGCTGATCTGTAATTTGGAAAGACGATCAAGTTCACGATCGACGATCTGTACCAATGCCGTGCGGGATGCTTCCTTGTTGCGGAAGATGAGACGATGCGCGAGTACAGGTTGTATCAATGCCCGGAGATCATCTTCGATCACATAATTTCTTCCGTTCACCAGCGCCCACGACTTGAGGCATTTGATGAAAGTGATACCGCCGCGGGTAGAACAACCGAGCGAAATATCCGGATGCTTTCGCGTTGCGGAAACAATGCTCACTACTGCTTTCACGAGTTCCGGATGAATGTAAACTCCCTGAGCCTGCTGTTGCAGTTCGATCACATCGTGATAGGAAAGAACCTGCTTCACATTTCCACGGATGTCACCGATCGCGAGATAGTTGTTGTAGATATCCAGCTCCACATCTTCGGTCACATAGCCGAAAGAAATTTTCATGTAGAAACGGTCGAGCTGTGCGGCCGGAAGCGGATACGTTCCTTCCATCTCGATCGGGTTCTGTGTTGCGATCGTGAAAAATAATTTGTCGAGATGCCAGGTCTTGTCACCGACCGAGATCTGGTTCTCCGCCATACACTCGAGCAGCGCGCTCTGCACTTTCGGGGAAGCACGATTGATCTCATCGGCAAGCAGCACATTCGTAAAGAGCGGGCCTTTCTTGAAAATGAAATCCTTTTTATTGTCGTCGTAAATATGCGAACCGATGAGATCCATTGGCAGAAGATCGGGCGTGAATTGAATTCTCCGGAATGCAACACTTCCTTCTGTTGAAAGCGGTGCCTCATCAAGTCCGCCCGAAATGGATTGCGCCAGTGTTTTCGCGAGCACAGTTTTTCCTGCACCGGGATTATCCTCGAGGAGAATATGTCCGCGTGAGAGCAACGCCGTGATCACATATTTCACTTCTTTTTCTTTTCCGCGGATGATCTTCCCGATGTTGTCGGTGAGGATCTGAACTCTATTCGGGCTTGTGGGCAGGTTGGATGGTTCCATCATCATGTTGGTTTTTATTTTCATTTTCTTCCTCTTTCTCCGCTGGACGGCGGAAATAGCGGAAGGCACGCGTTAGACTAAGATAGTTAAGGAATACGCTGAAGAATCCGATCTTTTTTCTTGCGGAAGAACGGATACTTCCCGCGAATTTCCGGATGACTTCATTTTCACCGGGAAGAAGATCTCCGCCGGAATATTTCAAGCGGAAATAAACGTTCATGAAATTTCCGAAACCGGACTGCAGCATCGCATCTGCTTTCTGTGTCGCATATTCAAATGAAGTTTCAGGCCCGCGTTCAATTCCGCTCATGTGATAATGATACAAAGCGAAACGATAAGCTCGGTGCGCTTTCTTCTTCGGATCTGATGTCAGTTTCAAACGGATCGCGAGGATCCACATCCACATGAATGGCAAAAGGAACAGGAAGATGACAATACTTCCTGTAATGATGCCGGCACGTTCAAACCATTGCGTCCACGTGAGCGGTGGTTTCTCCTGTTCCTTTTTCTTTTTATCATCTTCCTTCTTCTGCTTCTCCGAATCTTTCGGAATGATATGGATCTCATCGGCGATCACCGGTTTCGGAAATGCTTCCACCTGGTCTTCGATCTTCACGCCCTGTTTCGGCTGTGGAACAACTTTCGCCGCATCATCATACGACACTACGAAGATCGAATCACCAACATGGATCGCACTCAGCGTCGTGTCTTTATCGCCGTACATCACGCGGCACACACTCGCATCCGCATCACGCGTAAACGTTCTGTTCAGGTTGTACTCATCATTGAAGAAAATGATCTTATTGAACATCACTTCAAGATGCTTTGATTTCGGATCCGGCGCAACGGTTGCTTTTCCTTCGATCACCAGCCACGGTTCAGGCGGAGGAAGCGGCGGCGTTCCATCCGGCTGCGGCGATTCTTTCTGATCATCATTGCCAATGGTCATATCAAAATCCATCCAGCCATACGTTGGAAAATAAATCTGCGTCCATGCATGTGCCTGGCTCGCGTAGAACCAATACCAGCCTTTGTTCTTATCGGCGCGATCGATCGTTGCAAAACCTGTCGTGAACCGCGAAGGAATTCCGAGTGAACGCAACAGGAGTAATGAGGCGCCCGCGTAATATGTGCAGTAACCCGTGTGCGTTTTGAAAAGAAAATTCCGCAGCATTCCAGAATTAGGAATATTCGGATCGGAAGGAGCGCCTGCTTTCAGTGAATAACGATAGATGCGGTTTCCGTTTGCATCACGCTGCATGAAGTAATCACGGATGGCAAGAATTTTATCACACGGTGTCTTCGCATCTTTCGTGATCTGCAAAGCGAGATTGTGAATGGAATCATACAACGGGCCATTCGGCATCGTGGTGTAATAATTCATCAGCTTCGGATCCACCTTCGCGTAATCCTTGATGTTTCGCAAAACAGAAAAGCGCTGTTCCTGCATATCGGATAATTGCGGATTCACAGAAGGATTGTAAACGAAATACGCGTTGTTCAGATCGGAGACATACGATTTGATCTTGTACGCGTTCCTGAATTGTTTTTTATAGGCACTGTCGACCGGAATGGTTTGAATGGAATATGTTCCCGAAGGGCCAAGCACCGCATGCTTCCACGTATTGGAGGAAATGTAGACTTCCGATTCCACCGTTTTCCTCATTTGCGTCGCAAGCGAATTTGTGATGACAGAACTATCGGTCCGCGAGCGATACATCGGAATGCTCGCCGGATCACTTCGCAATTCATCGAAGAACGGCATCGCGGTATCACGGATGAAACTTTCTTTCACCGGATCGAACCGGGTGAGATAGTGATAAACGAAATACAACGGCTTCGGTGATCCATCCGGAAAATAATTCTTCAGCTTCGCGCAGAACATGATGAAATCGGCCTGGCTCATCTGGTTCGACATCGTCATCGTGTCTTTCAGTTTGTACCCGCCGTCATCACCCTGGCCGTTCTGATCACCTTTTCCCTTATCATCTTTCTTGTCCGGCTTTTCCTTCTGCAGCATTCCTTTATGCTCATCATATTTTCCATCGCCCTGCCCGTTATTTCCCTTGCCCGAATTATCCTCGATGATCTTATCGACCGCTTTGATCGGATTTGTTTTATCCCAGATCTGCATTTCAAAAACAAAAAATACGATCGCGAGGAACACGATCATCCGCATGATCAACCGGCTTGAACGTTTCAGATCGAGCGATGGAATATCCGCCAACACCGGCGCGACCATCAGCATATAGCCCATGTAGGCGAACAGCGGAAACAACCGGCGCAGCATATAATCCGCGAGTTTCTGATCGATCGTATCTGAAATGGAGTAGATCGTGATGATCGAAAGCAGAAATGAAATGAAAATGGAAGCCCATCTCCAGCGGGAGAGGAGAAAACCGAAGAACCATCCGAAAATAAAAAGCGTGGAATACAACTTGAATTTCACAGCCGCACGGAACGCATCGAATTCGCCCGGCATGTGATTCACGAATTTGTGCGCGGCCCAGTACGAGATGGCCAGCAGCAATACAGTGAAAATTACTCTTGCGCGATAGAAATAAAGCGCGTAGGAAACGAGCATTCCCGCGCCGAGATAAATGATCTGTTGCGTAAGTCCAGTGTTGAAATTCGTGAAGGACTGATTGAGAAATCCGAGCGTGACGTAGCAGATCGCGACGGTAGGCGCAACTTCGAACAACACCCGCAGCAACAGCTGGAGCAACGTTCGTTTGGTATGTACTGCCGGCATCATTCTTCAGATCCTGATGTGAGCAGGAACGCATTTCCTCTCATGCGGAATAAACGTTCCATATCGGTTTCATTCTTTTTCAGTTTCGCGCGCAGAGGTGAAAGCATCCACGGCTTTTTCATCTGGTCGACCGCATTCTCATCCGCTTTGAAAAAAAGCGACTTCACTTTGAATTTGAAAACGGATGGAATGGCTTCGGAAATTTTCACGCCAACGACAGGAACATAATCCGGAATATTATTCAGCAGCACCGAAATTTCTTCGATGGGCGTCATGGAAGAAACACAGACGAACGCCGCTTTTCCGCCCTGCACAAATTCATTCGGCGCGAGATCCTTCTGCCAGTTCGCCGAAGAAAGATGAAACAGATCATTCTTCCGCTCACTCACACCAGCGATCTTCGGCGTTGGCTGATCGTGGGGAATGCGCACATCAAATCCGTTCTTCTTCAGTGCTTCGAAAATACTCCGCAGGCGATCCTTATAACGATTCAGCAATTCCGTTTCAAAAACGCCGGCATCTTGCTGCGCTTCGGGATGAAAGAAACTCGCGTAGAAATATAAATGAGAAGCGTACGGATCTTTTATTTCCGGAATGCGCACCACGAGTTCTCCGTTGCGTGCGTAGATCTTCCACACAATGCGTCGCACATCATCGCCCGCTTCAAAATCCTTATAGTTGATGAATTCTCCTTCGATCCTTTTCGGAATGGGAATACGCTGCGTTTGTTCTTCCGTTGCATTCGGATGCGCGGCGATCTCGAGTTCCTTCAGTTCTTTCGGAAGCGTGTAGAATTGTTTCGTCGCGTGTATCGTGTACGGAAGCGCGATCGTGCGGATCATGTCGTAGAAAAACAACTGCACTTCTTCCACATCGTAAATACCGCGATCGTTGAGCAGCGTCTCCCCTCTTCCACTGATCGCTTTCCGGAAAATTCTTCCTTTCTCTCGCACATTCTCATCGAGCACCACCGGCGATGAAAGTTTCATGCCTTTGAACACAAGTCTTCCGCGAATGGTTCCGAGCATCGGCCTCCAAACACCTTTTGCTGTGAGCGTGAACGGAACCCAGCCTGCATTGGCACTAAGTTCTTCACCGAATTTCAGCTGAACGGAAATTTTATTCGAACGGAAACGGTAAATGAAAATGAGCCACATCACGAGCGTGGAAAGAAAACACAAGGAAAAAATGGAGATCGCGGACCAGAAGAGAACAGGAATGAAAATGGTGGAATAGATCGTGTACTCGTTCGTCTCGAAATCGAACTCATGAATATTCATCAGGTAGTAATAGATCCCCGCGAACGCCAGCGCTACGGCGAGCAATTGCCATCGAATGACAGTGAAATTGGAGTAGTATAATAATTTACGGAGCATAAATGAGGCGTACTAACTACGAACCAAATCCGAAAATACGAACC
>DATJEX010000375.1:0-10517 GCA_035496135.1 Bacteroidia bacterium | reverse complement strand
TTGAACATATGGTGTTGATCCATTTATCTTACGGATAAAAAATCGTTGAAAATTAGTTTACCCCCGTTCGCGCAAAACACTGAGCAGGTATAACTTACTAACCTCGAATTGTTAATTGCATAACATGGCTTATTGGGTGCTGTCATCTTCAAACCATTGTTTTCCCTTGCTGAAGATCTTGTCGAACCAGCCACCTTTTGTCTTTTGCGAATGATTCTGGACTTTGCCTGATTTCTCTTCCGCAGCTTTCTGTTTTTTGGATTGCTCGAGTCCGCGCAACACCAATCCAACACCGGTCGCATACATCGGACTCGTCACTTCTTCCGAACTCGCTGCGAGATGTTCATTCGGAAAACCGACACGTGTATCCATACCGGTCACATATTCGATGAGCTGCGTAATGTGTTTCAACTGGCTTCCTCCACCTGTCACTACGATTCCGGCAATGAGTTTTTTCTCGTAACCTGAATTTTTTATTTCATAATACACGTGCTCTACGATCTCTTCCATGCGCGCCTGGATGATGTGCGCGAGATTCTTCACCGAAATTTCCTTGTGCGGACGGCCACGCAACCCGGGAATGGAAACGATCTCATTCTCCTGGTTCTCGCTCGCGAGCGCTGATCCGAATTTTATTTTGAGAAGTTCCGCTTGTGTTTTGATGATGCTGCAGCCTTCCTTGATGTCTTCTGTAATGATGTTTCCACCGAAAGGAATAACGGCCGTGTGACGGATAATGTTGTCGTGGAAGATCGCAACATCTGTTGTTCCACCACCGATATCGACGAGGACAACACCTGCTTCTTTCTCTTCATCACTCAAAACAGAATCAGCTGATGCAAGTGGCTCGAGCGTAAGATCGGCAAGTTCCAATCCGGCTTTCGCGATGCATTTGTAAATATTCTGCGCTGCCGCAACCTGTCCCGTGATGATATGAAAATTCGCCTCGAGACGTGTACCCGCCATGCCGATCGGATTTTTTATCCCGACCTCATTGTCGATGATGTATTCCTGCGGGATCACATGAATGATCTCTTCGCCGGGCGACATGACGAGATGATACATGTCGTCGATGAGTTCATCAATATCTTTCTGGCTGATCTCATCTTCCAGGCTGCGGCGTGTTTTCATTCCGCGATGCTGCAGACTCTTGATGTGTTGTCCGGCAATACCGACATTCACGATCTTGATGTCCACACCGGATTTATCGCTCGCTTCGGCCACAGCCTGTTTGATCGCACGGACGGTTTCCTCGATGTTGAGCACCACTCCTCTCGCAACACCGAGTGATTCTGCTTTACCGATCCCGAGCAATTCGATCTTGCCATGCTCATTCCGTGCTCCTACGAGTACAGCGATCTTGGTTGTTCCGATATCGAGACCTACGACGATATCCCTGTGATGTTCTGATGCCATGTTGTTTATTTTTTGGTGCAGACTACCTGGTTTTTATACTGGAGATTTATTGTTTTGTAATCATTCCACTTCCCGGTCTTGCCCAGACCTTCGCGATAGAATATTTTCAGCTTGTTCAGTTTTTCATCAAGGTCACCCGCATCACCGATGATGATGGCCTGGCTTCCGATACGCGGGATCAATTCCATTCCGTTGTCGGCAGAAAAATAGATCTGGACGATCTGTGCTTTCAGGAATGTATCCGCTTCTATTTTCCGGATGACCTGCCACGCATCATCAAGTTTGGTTGGTGAAGTAAGAACAGAATCCGGAATGCTGTTGTCAAAATCGGTTTGATACGCCGAAGCGTAAGTTTCCGTGATATTTCCATTGACAAGAATGACCGGTGCGGTGTATTCCTCACTCCATGGCATCAGGAATCCGCGGTCATCAAAATAATAGGATTCGCCATTGCTGTTGATCACACGCGCCATCGCACTTCTCTGTTTCAACTGCACATTCACATTTCCATTGATGTCCATGAATACTTCGCACGATTCAACAGCAGGATGTGTCAATACCAATTTTTCAAGCGCAGGAATATTGATGGATGAGATGGGTTGATCCACCGGGTTCATACCATGATCGGTCAGCATCTTCGGAATATCTTCTTCCACGATGAACATGTCTGTCCCGTTGCGATCGATCGTCACCACGATCTTCTCACACTTTCTGCTCGCATTTGTCCTTCCTGCAAAAGCAAGTGAAACGACAAGCCCGATACCGAACAAACTCCAGGCGCTGATGATGAGAATTTTTTTCATGCTACATTCTCCTTTCTTCCTGCTCTGCCCGAACCGAATTTTTCGAGTAAGGCTTTTTCAAATGGTGCTACAAAGCGGTCAATATCGCCGGCACCCATCGTGATCAACACATCAAAATCATGCTGCATCACTTTACTCACCAATTCTTCCTTTGAATAAAGATTTTTTTTCTTCGATGTGATCTTGTCGAGCAACATGGAAGAAGTGATACCCGGGATCGGTTTTTCTCTTGCCGGATAAATATCAAGAAGCACGACATCGTCCAGTAAGCTGAGGCTTTCGGCGAATTCATTGGCAAAATCCTTTGTCCTGGAAAATAGATGCGGCTGGAAAATTCCGGTGATCTTTTTTCCCGGGAACAATTCACGCGCGGAAGAGATGCATGCGCGGAGTTCTGCAGGATGATGGCCGTAATCGTCGATGTAAACCACTTTATCGGAACGGAAACGATAATCAAATCTCCGCGCCACTCCTTTGAAGGAATGAAGTGCTTCACGCACCGATTCATCATTGATGCCCACTTCCTGCACAGCCGATACCGCAGCAACTGCATTCTCCACATTATGTCGTCCGGGTAAACCAAGTCGCAGATCGGAAATGGTTTTGCCTTTATAATTCAGATCGAATACATACTGGCCATTCTCGATCCTGATATTCTTCGCGAACGCATCTGTTCGTTCCGATTCCAGCGAATAGCTCACAAGATTATTTCCCTGCTTCAATCCCAATTTCTCGATCACTTTGTCTTTCGCCACAAGCGTACCCGTAACCTGCGACGCGAATTGACGATAGGAATCATACATCGCCTCAGGATTTTTATAAATATCAAGATGGTCCGCATCGACAGAGGTCATGACCGCAACAGCAGGATGTAACCAGAGAAAAGAACGATCGAATTCATCTGCTTCTGCCACTACGATATTTTTTTCTTTCGGAACATCTTTTCCAAGATTATCCCCGAGCAATAAATTGGTGTTGTAATTCCCGGAAATGCCGCCGAGAAAAGCAGAGCAATCAATTCCGGAAGAACGAAGCAGGTGAGCAGTCAAAGTGGTGGTCGTTGTTTTTCCGTGCGTACCCGCGATCGCGATCGTCGTTGAATCTGATGTGATAAGGCCGAGTACTTCGGCACGTTTCATCATCCGGTATTTATTCGAACGGAACCAACTGAGTTCATTATGATCTTCCGGAACAGCCGGAGTCCATACCACGAGTGTGCCTGCCGGATCATTCTTGATCGCATCACTTATTTTTTTCACTTCATCTTCGAAATGAACAGGAATTCCTTCCCGCTGCAATTCATCGGTGATCGATGAAGGCGTTTTATCATATCCTGCAACTGATTTTCCTGACGCGTGAAAAAACCTGGCGAGCGCGCTCATCCCTATTCCACCGATACCGATGAAATAAAAATGTTTTATGTGATTCAGCTTGCTCACTTCTTTTTTCTTTTATTGATGAGTGATAATACTTCACTTGCGATCAGGTCCGCTGAATTGTGAACCGCCAGTTTTGAAATGTTGACACTCAGTTTTTCCTGCTCAGGTTTATTGCGTAGTAACGCAAAAAGCGCATCAACAAGCTGGTCATTCGCTTCCGCATCTTTTACCAGGATCGCGGCGTGATGATTGACCAGCGCCATCGCGTTCTTTGTCTGGTGATCTTCGGCAACATTCGGTGACGGAACAAGGATGCACGGCTTGTGAACGAGACATAATTCCGAAACTGAACTTGCCCCTGCACGGGAGACCACAACATCAGCAGCTGCATACGCGTAATCCATTTTCGAAATGAATTCATACGCGTGAATCCCTGTCTGATTTGATTCTCTCACCGCTTTTTCCGCTGTCGGAAAATAATTTTTTCCTGTTTGCCAGATCAATTGAATATTATTGTTGGCAAACATTTTCAATCCGCCATAGATACTTTCGTTGATCGTCCGTGCACCAAGGCTTCCACCGATCACAAGCACCGTTTTCTTTTTAGGATCGATATTGAAAATTTCTGCCGCTCTCGCTTTCTTCCCTTCCATATTCTGGATGTCCTGCCGTACCGGGTTGCCGGTGAACACAACTTTTTCTTTCGGAAAGAATTTATCCATTCCGTCGTAAGCCACGCAAACACGATCAACTTTCCTCGACAATATCTTATTGGTGATCCCCGGAAATGAATTCTGTTCCTGGATCAGTGTTACGATTCCTTTTTTCGAAGCAACACGCAGCATCGGCCCGCTTGCATAACCGCCTGTTCCGATCACGGCGTCCGGTTTGAATTCGCGGAAGATCTTTTTCGCTTTCAGGATACTGTTCACAACTTTGAAAGGAAAGGCGAGATTCTTCACCGTAAGTTTTCGCTGTAGCCCGACAATATTCAACCCGACGATCTTGTAACCGGCAGCCGGAACTTTTTCCATTTCCATTCTTCCGTTCGCGCCTACAAAAAGAAATTCAGCGTCAGGTACGCGCTGCCTGAGCGCATTCGCGATCGCGATGGCCGGAAAAATATGTCCGCCTGTTCCACCTCCACTGATAATGAATTTAAGCTGTGGCAATGCTCCCTCCTTTCTCCAGCTGCGCATCGGATTCTTCTTTCGCTTCCGTTTCCCTGCTGATGCTGAGAATGACTCCAACCGCGATACTTGAAAATAACAATGACGTTCCGCCCATGCTCAGGAATGGAAGCGGTTGCCCGGTAACAGGAAGCAGATTCACTGCTACCGCCATATTGATGAGCGCCTGGAAAATAAGACTGAATGAAATTCCGAAGGCAAGTAATGTTCCGTACGTTCGTTCACATCGCGTGGCGACGCGCACTGCGCGATAAAGAAGAATGATATACAGCAGCACAACAATGCATCCGCCGATGATGGACCCGTACTCCTCGATGATGATCGCGTAAATGAAATCGGAATAAGCCTGCGGGAGAAAATTTCTTTCCGAACTGTTGCCTGCACCTTTTCCGGCGAGCCCACCTGTAGCGATCGCGATCTTTGCGTGATTCGACTGGTAACTTTTATCCGGATCCTGTTCGCCTTCGCCGGCAAAGAATTGTTCTATCCTGATTTCCCAGAGATGAACGCGCGGCAGCAGCTTGGGAAAGAAATGTCCGAGCAGCAACAACAAAGCGAATCCGGCGATGGCGATACCGATCACTTTGAAAATATGTTTGAGTGGCACACGCCCGATGAACATGATGATGAGGCACGTGAAAAGCAGTAACGCCGCGGTGGAAAAATTCGCCGGAAGAATGAGTCCGCAGACGATGAAGGCGGGAAGCATGATATGCAACAGCACTAATTTGAAATTATCCAGTTCACTCTGGCGTTGTGTCACCACGCGCGCGACATACATGATGAGTGCGAGTTTTGCGAAGTCGGAAGTCTGAAAAGTCAATCCCGCGATCGCGATCCACCGGTTCGCCTCATTGATGTTTGATCCGCGCAGCAATGTGTAAAGCAACAGCGGCACGGAAATGATCACCATGATCTGTGAGATCCTGGAGAAATAAACATATTTCATCCGGTGCGTCATGAACATCAGGAACAGCCCGAGGAGAATGAGACGGCCGTGTTTGAAAAGATAAGCCGCCGTATCACCGTTCTGATGTTTGTACGCCAGCGCCACGATCGAACTGTACACGGCCAGGAGAGAAAGCAGCGACAGCAGCACCACGATCACCCAGATCACTTTATCTCCTTTTATGAAACCAGATACATTCATTCTATTTCAGATTCTCTTTGATTGAATTTTTGAAACGGTCTCCGCGGTTGCGGTAATTATCGAATGCGTCATAGCTCGGGCATGACGGAGAAAACAGAACGACTTTTGTTTTTGCTGTTCTCAACTTGCACGCCATCCGGACAGCATCATCCGTGTCTTCCGCATTCACGATCAGTTTTGCATCATTCCTGAAGGTGTCGGCGTAGATCCACGGTGTCGATCCGAGACAGATGATCGTCTCCACTTTTTCCGCGATGAGTTCTTTCAGCTTGTGATGATCATTCGCACGATCAATTCCGCCGATGACAAGAATAACAGAAGCCGGCAGATCGCGCAACGCGTACCAGGTCAGGTCAACTGTCGTAGCTATGGAATTATTGATCCAGAGTACGCCGTCACGATCGCAAACCGTTTCAAGGTGATGCGCATTCTCTCCCTGCATCCGGAGCCGCGCATCAATGATCTCCCTGAACGGAGCTGCTTCCTGTATTCTTTTTTCCATTTTTATCAGAGTGAGCGAACTGCGTTTTTGAACTGGCGGCCGCGGTCTTCGTAATTCTCGAAGAGATCGAAACTCGCGCAGGCCGGAGAAAGAAGAACGGTGTCGCCTTTCGTCGCGAGGCGGAAAGAAAGCGTCACCGCTTCTTTCGCATCGTGTGCTTCAACGATCTTTTCCACTTTTCCTTTGAACGCTTTCAGGATCTTCGCGTTGTCGGTACCGAGTACAACGATCGCTTTCACTTTTGTTTTCACCAATGGCAGAAGCGCGGCGTAATCATTTCCCTTATCCACTCCACCAACGATCCATACCACGGGAGTCGTCATGCTCTCGAGCGCGAACCATGTTGAATTCACATTGGTCGCTTTCGAGTCGTTGACGAAATCGATGTTATTGACACGCGCAACGAATTCCATCCGGTGTTCAACGCTCTGCACATCAGAGAGTGATTCGCGGACACTTTCCTTGCGGACCTCAAGAAGCCGGGATGCAATTCCGGCAGCCATTGAGTTGTAGATGTTGTGTTTCCCTTGCAGTGCTAATTCTTCGATGGTCATAGACAGTTGATTATGGTTTGTGTTTATTAAGATTTCATTTCCGTTGAGCCACGCGCCTTTTTCCAGTTGTTGCTGAATGGAAAATGGAAATTGACGCGCGACGATCTTCCGTTTTTTCATTTCCTGCATCGTGACTTCATCATCGATGCAATAAATGAAAGCGTCTTCCGGTCGTTGGTTCTGTATGATCCGGAATTTGGAAGCCGCATATTTTTCGAGCTGGTAATCATATCGGTCGAGGTGATCGGGTGTGATGTTCGTGAGGATGGCGATGTCAGCCCTGAACTCGAACATGTCATCAAGCTGAAAACTGCTCAGCTCGAGCACGTAGTAATCGTGTTCTTCTTCGGCAACCAGCGCGGCAAAACTTTTTCCGACATTCCCTCCCATTGCTACATTCAATCCCGCTTTTTTCAGGATGTGATGAAGAATGGTGGTGGTGGTCGTCTTCCCGTTGCTTCCCGTTACACACAGCATTTTCGCATTCGTGTAGCGCGCGGCGAATTCGATCTCGCTGATCACCGGAATTCCTTTCGCACGCAGTTCCATGATCATCGGAACTGTTCCCGGAATTCCCGGGCTCTTGATCACTTCGTCGGCATTCATCACGAGTTCAGCCGTGTGTTTTCCCTCTTCCCAATTGATCCCATGATGTGAAAGAACGTCCTTGTACTTCTGTTTGATGGAGCCTTTGTCGGTGACAAAAACTTCCATTCCTTTTTTCTTCGCGAGCACCGCGGCTCCCGTTCCGCTTTCTCCGCTTCCGATGACTACAATTCTTTTCATCGGCTGATCAGCGTAGTTTCAGCGTTGCGAAAGCGAGAATGCCAAGCATGATGGCGACGATCATGAACCGGAAAACAATTTTCGATTCATGCAATCCTTTTTTCTGGTAATGATGATGCAATGGTGACATCAGGAACAACCGATTGGCCTTCGCGTAATCGATGCCATATTTTTTCTTGCGGTATTTGAACACCGTGACCTGGAGAATGACCGAAACACTTTCGACGAAGAATGTTCCGCAGATGATCGGAATGAGTAATTCTTTTCTGATCGCGATCGCGAACACGGCGATGATCCCGCCGAGTGCAAGACTTCCCGTGTCGCCCATGAACACCTGTGCGGGATAAGCGTTGTACCAGAGAAATCCGACGCACGCGCCGATAAATGCGCCGATGAACACCACGAGTTCGCCCGTGTCGGGGATGTACATGATGTTGAGATAATCGGCGAAGATGGTGTTACCCGAAACGTAAGCGAGAATACCGAGTACCACGCCGATGATCGCGGAAGTTCCGGCAGCGAGTCCGTCAATTCCGTCCGTCACATTCGCGGCGTTCGAAACTGCAGTGATGATGAAGATGACGATCGGGATGAAAAGGATCCATGCCCAATCCTTCGCTTTATCACCCATGAACCATAATAATTTTGAATAATCCCACTCGTTGTTCTTCACGAACGGAATGGTGGTCTTGAGTGAATGCTTGAGTGTTTTCGAATATTCCGGCAGATGTGATGATGCGGAGAAACCGGTATCCGTTGTCATGGTGACGAGATCGCTGTTCGCTGCGGAAATTTTTTCACGTACACCAACATTCGAATTGAAAAAGAGAACTGCTCCTACAATTACACCGAGTCCGACCTGGCCCATGATCTTGAATTTTCCGTGCAATCCCTTCTTGTCCTTTTTGAAAACTTTGATGTAATCATCAATGAAACCGATCACACCAAGCCAGATCGTCGAGATGAGCATGAGAATGATGTAGACATTCGCGAGTTTGGCGAAGAGCAATGTTGGGATGACGATCGCTGCGATAATGATCAATCCGCCCATCGTTGGTGTTCCTTCTTTTTCTTTCTGCCCGTGCAATCCGAGATCACGAACGGTTTCACCCACCTGTCTTCTGCGGATATAATTGATGATGCGTTTACCGAAAAGCATGGAGATCACCAGTGAAACCAGAACAGCCATCGCTGCACGGAAAGAAATGTATTTGAACACTCCCGCGCCCGGGAAGTCAAATGCTTTGTGCAGCCACGTGAATAAGTAGTAGAACATCCGTTATGCTTTTGCGTTATTTAAATTCTGACTCAATACTTCCATATCATCGAAAGGATATTTCACTCCTTTGATCTCCTGGTATTTTTCGTGGCCTTTTCCGGCAACAAGAACAATGTCGCCCGGACCTGCGAGTGCAACAGCCGTACGGATCGCTTCACGACGATCGGCGATCGAAAGTGTATTGCGCGCCTGTTTCGGATCGACACCTACGAGCATCTGCTCAAGAATGACAGCCGGATCTTCGCTTCTCGGATTATCCGAAGTGAGGATCACGCGATCACTTCTTTCACTCGCGATCTTCGCCATCAACGGACGTTTGGTCACGTCGCGATCACCACCACATCCGATCACGGTGATCACTTTTTCATCTCCGCCTTTGATATCCGCGATCGTCTTCAGAACATTCTCCAGTGCATCCGGTGTGTGAGCGTAATCCACAATTCCAGTTACACCGGTGTCGTTGCGCAGATATTGAAATCTTCCTTCAACAGGCCCGAGTGTGCTGAGCGTGGTCAGCACATTCAGTTTTTCCTGTCCGAGCATACAGGCCGTAGCGTAAACCGCAAGCAGATTGTAAGCGTTGAAACTTCCGATGAGTTTGCTCCATACTTCTGTGTTATCGATCACCATGTGCAATCCGGCGAATTGATTTTCCAGTATGCGGCATTTGAAGTCGGCGAGATTCTGCACGGAATAGGAACGTTTCAAGGCGCGCGTGTTCTGCAGCATCACCGATCCGTTCGCATCATCCTTATTCACGAGTGCGAAAGCGTCTTCACTCAATTGATCGAAGAATCCTTTCTTCGCTTTGATGTACGCTTCAAATGTTTTATGATAATCGAGATGATCGTGCGTGATGTTGGTGAATACGCCGCCGGCGAAATGCAACCCGGTGATGCGGTGTTGCACCACGCTGTGCGAACTCACTTCCATGAACGCGTATTTGCAACCGGCATCCACCATTTTCCTGATCATGCGGTTGAGTTCGATCGCATCCGGTGTGGTATGCGTGGAAGGAATTTCCTCGCTGTTCACCATATTTTTCACTGTCGTGAACATTCCAGCTTTGAATCCCATCGCACGGAAAAGCTGGAAGAGCAGCGTCACCGTTGTGGTTTTTCCATTCGTGCCGGTCACACCAACGAGCTTCAGTGATGAAGAAGGATCATCGAAAAAGTTCGACGCCATTACTCCGAGCGCAGCCGAACTGTCCGCCACTTTCACATAGGAGATCTTTTCATTCAGCTCAGCCGGGAATTCTTCGCAGACGATCGCCACGGCACCGAGCTCGATCGCTTTCGTAATGAAATCATGCCCGTTCGATTGCGTTCCTTTCACGGCGACGAACAATGAATCCTTCTCCACTTTTCTCGAATCGAACGCGAGCGAAGTGATCGCAACATTGGTAGAACCTACTGTTTCCAGCAAGCCTGCTTTATAAAGTATGTCGCGTAATAA
>DATJEX010000374.1:0-11401 GCA_035496135.1 Bacteroidia bacterium | reverse complement strand
GAAACGTACCACTTCCATCGTATTCACCTTCCTGTCCTTTCTCTGTTCAAGAAAACTGATGAGTTTGAGCGCACGGGGTGAATCCTTGAGGCGGAATTTCACCTGCTGTTTTTCTTCAGCGCCCAATGCCGTGTATCGTTCCCGGAGTACTTGATTCATGTTTATTCTTTAATAAGTGAACTCACAACTCACATGCCATTTATCTTCTTTCTCCAATAACAAAGAAGCGTTTATTTTCGTGTATTGGTTAAATGTACCTATTTAGTCCACATTAAAAACACTCTTCCGGGCCAAACGGATAGCTTTACCCCGGATCAACACCAACGTTCTTTCATTCACAAAAAACTCTTGCAGCAATCAGAAGTTGAATAAGCCATTCACCTTTCATTTTCGGGAACATGTGAACTCACACCCTGTTGTGGCATGACAGTTGAAATTATCCAGGCACAAATCAAAACTAAAATCAACATGAAAAATCTTCTCCGACTTTCCGCGATAGTGATGATGATAACGATGACATCCTTCACGTTCGCGCAGAACACCAACAATCTCGTCGTGTATTCACAGGATGGATACAAGTTCACGCTCATCGTGAATGGACTCAAACAGAACCAGGATCCGCAAACGAATGTAAAAGTGGTCGGACTCAACGCACCGAATTACAAAGTGCGCGTGATCTTCGAAGACACAAAGAAAGCCGCTATCGACCAGAATGTTTATTTGTCCGACGGTGGAAATCCTGTGACAAATAAAGAATTCACCTATTCCATCGCAATGGGCAAAAAAGGTTTGAAACTGAAAGGACAAAGTGTTGCCGACATCGCCGGGCCTTCCACCAGTTCGTCCACTCAAGCCGTTTATCAATACAATCCTTCCGGCTCTACCATGATCGGTTCTACGATCACAACAACGACTACGACGTCCGGTTCAACTTCTACCACGACAACAGGAACAGGAGGAAACGTTGTGATGTCGACTGGTGTAAGCGGAACAGGAAACGGCGGAAGCGCAACAACGACGGTGAATGACGGAATGGGCGGAACAACTTCGACCACGACAACAACCACCACAACAGGAAACGGCGCTAACGTCGGAATGAACGCTGGAGGAGTTGGCATTAGCATCAACATCAATGACGCGATGGGCGGAGCAACTACTTCCACCACAACGACAACATCCACCACCACTTCTTCTTCATCATCTTCAGGAATGGAAAATTCAGGAACAACGACAAACACATCAGCGAATAATGTTTCCAGCGGGAATCAATGCCTGTGGCCGATGAATTCCTCTGAATTCTCGAACGCAAAAGCTTCGGTCGACAAACAGGCTTTTGAAGATGACAAACTGAAAGTGGCGAAGCAGATCCTCAATTCAAATTGCATGAACACGGCGCAGGTGAAAGAGATCATGGGCATGTTCAACTACGAGGAGACAAAACTGGACTGGGCAAAATTCGCCTATGGCAAAACCACCGATCCGAACAATTACTACCAGTTGAATGATGGCTTCACCTATTCTTCTTCAACTGACGCGCTGGATGATTACATCAAACAGCATCCACATCAGTAGAACAAGGAGGGTGGAACAACGAAGAAGGACTCTGTGGTCATGAATCACTGAGTCCTTCTTCATTTTTTCCTTTTTCCATCTTCCTTCCTCCTTCTTCCATGTTCTAACGCGGAGGCATGTGCGCTGGCGGAGGCGGCGGTCCTCCATTCGGTGGTCCCATCATCCGAAGCGCATCATGGATCACAGAATCGAATTTCGGTTTCTGCGCATCCGTGCAAATACTGCGCACATCACGGAAATGATAATAGTTCAGCTGTTCGATCTGCTGTTGCTCCCACCCTATTCTTGCACTCAATCGCTGCACATTCGCTGAATCCAATTTGCCAGCGCCAAGTTCAGTGATCAGCGAATCCCTTGTCGACTTCACCGTGTTCATCAGCGTTTCCAGTTTTGTTCGGTGGATCGCGATGAGCGAATCATAACTTGCCTGCTGAACTGTAGTCATCGAGAGTTGATCGATAAGAAAACCTCTCGCACCTCCGCCCATAGGCGGGCCCGGTGGCGGTGGCGGCATCATGGGCGCGGGCGGCAACGGCGGCTTGCGCGCGATGAGCACGACCAGCAGCGCGGAATTCAATCCGAGCAGGAGAATGAGCGCGGCGCCTGTGAGTTTGGTATTCTCTAAAAGTTTCATGTTTTCGGGATGTGAATATTATTGATACCAGGAGGATGAGTTTCCGTAATAGTAATTCGTGAAAGATTCTTTTGGTGAAGAAGAAGAATTGGTTTGAGCAGTTGAAACGGATGATGAAGAATTATCATTCCGGAAAAGATAATTCAGCGCAACACTTCCGTTCACCAGCAAAATAACAACAGCTGCTGCCCAGAACCAGCGTAACCGCGAACGATCTTCTTTCTGAATGCGGTCGAGCCTCCGTAGAAAATCATTTTCCAGGTTCGCAGGTAATTCCGCTTTGCCGATGTTGTCGAGCGACTCCATCGTCAGTCTTGTTTCGTATTCGTGATCCTTGTTTTTCAATTTACTCTTCATTTAATATTGTTTGTCAGACCGAGCGCTAGTCGAGGTCTGTGCTGATCCGTGACTAGCTTCTGTAATAATTTTCCAATGACTTTTTCAAGTTTTGTTTCGCGCGGTGAATGAGTGATTCTATGGCCGGTAATTTCATCTGCATCACTTCACAGATCTCGGCGTAACTCAATCCATCCACTTTATTCAGCGTGAAAGCCACTTTCTGATTTTCCGGCAAGCCACTGATCGCCGCAAAAAGAATTTTCGCCCGTTCTTTATTTTCCAATGCGACTCCCGGGTGAACGAATGTATGCTCCGATGAGATCTGGATATTCACATCTCCGTCGAGTTCCACCACATTGCCCGACCGTTTTCCTCTTTTCTTCGCGCGGATGTGATCGAGGCATTTGTTGGATGCGATGCGGTACAGCCATGTGGAGATCTTCGCGTCTTCCCTGAAATTTTTCACAGAACGATGAACCTCTATAAAAACCTCCTGGCAAACATCTTCCGCATCGGCTTCATGTTGCAGCAAACCGAGACAGGTGTGATAAACCTGCCGGCCATACAACCTGAAAAGTTCGGAATACGATTCCCTGTTCCCAGATCGTAGCTTCTGTATCAGTTCGGATTCTTCCAACCCTTCAAAGCTACTTGTTTACATTAAGACGAGGTATTTCCGGAATACTTTCGGTTGAGGGGAATGAAATACGAATCTATCCGTAAATCCGCAATTCGCATTTCGCATTTCCGCACGTCACGCCCGGGCGTGACGAATTCGTACTTCGTTCCCCTTACCTATCTTTGTTCATGCCAAAACGAATTCTCCTCTCCGGGATCCTCTTCGCCCTTTTCGGCGTTATCATCGGCGCGTTCGGTGCACATGGACTTCAGAAATTTGTCGATAACGGAACGGTCACCGCGAAACAAATGCAGGATTATGAAACCGCCGTGCGTTACCAGATGTATCACGCGTTTGCCTTGATCGCATTGGGAATAATGGCCGGACTTTCAGGCCCGAATCGCGGATTGGTTTTTTCTTTCCGTTTTTTCATCTGCGGAATTTTCTTTTTCTCGGGTTCACTTTATCTCATCGCATTGAAAACCGCGTGCGGACTCGGCGAACTCAACTGGATCTGGCCCTTCACACCGATCGGCGGATTGTTCTTCATGCTCGGCTGGATCTTCTTCGCAATTTCTGTCTGGAGAGGAAAGCCAAAACAAGAACAGGGAGGAAGGAAGCCGGAAGTCGGATAAAACCTCTGTAAATCTGTCTCAATCTGTAATCCGTATTCTCTGTAAAAATCTGTAATCCTCCCGCCATGACTCCATACGATCAATATATAGAAACTCTGCGTCGCATCGCTGACATCAATTTCACTTCCGCCGTTCTCGGCTGGGACCAGGAAACATATATGCCCGAAGGAAGTGCTGCCACACGTGCGCAACAACTTTCCACACTCGCCGGACTTTCACACCAGATGTCGACGACAGATGAACTTGGAAAATTGCTGGAAGAATTGAATAAAGACAATTCACTCGACGAGGCACAGAAGGCGAATGTAAAACAGACGCTGAAAGATTATACCAAAGCGAAAAAATACACGACCGCATTCGTGGAGGAGATGAGTAAAACCATTTCTGAAAGTTTTTCAGCGTGGCAATCGGCGAAAGCGAAGAACGATTTTTCACTGTTCGCTCCCAAATTGAAAAAACTTGTTGAGCTGAAAAGGAAAGAATGCGAGCTGCTCGGTTACAAGGAACATCCTTACGATGCACTGCTTGATCTGCACGAACCGGGTTTGACCACAAAAGATGTAGAAAAACTTTTTGTCGATGTTCGTGGACAGCTGGTTCCGTTCGTGAAACTGATCGCTGCGAAACCCGGGAACAGCAATGAAATACTGCACATCCATTATCCGAAGGATAAACAATGGGAGTTCAGTATTCATTTGCTGAAGCAGATGGGATTTGATTTCAACATTGGCCGCCAGGATATTTCCGTTCACCCGTTCACCACGAGTTTCAGTTCGCAGGATGTGCGCGTGACGACACGCATTGATGAAAACAATCTATCGGATTGCGTCACCGGAACCATTCACGAAGGCGGACACGCATTGTACGAGCAGGGGCTTCCTGTTTCTTCTTACGGTTTGCCTTCCGGCGAAGCGGTTTCACTCGGCATTCATGAATCGCAGTCACGTTTGTGGGAGAATAATGTCGGACGCAGTCTTGAATTCTGGAAAGGGCAATTTGCTGAACTGCAAAAATATTTTCCACAGCAACTGAAAAATAAAACCACGAAGGATCTTTTCACGGCGCTGAACGTGGTGAAACCAAATCTCATTCGGATCAACGCGGATGAATTGACCTATCACTCCCATATCATGATCCGTTTTGAAGTGGAGCGCGCCATTTTCTCGAATGAACTGGAAGTGGAAAATATTCCGGCTTTCTGGAATAAGAAATACAAGGACTATCTCGGCCTCGATGTTCCGTCCGATTCGGAAGGCTGCATGCAGGATGTGCACTGGTCGCACGGTAGTTTCGGCTACTTCCCTACTTACTCGCTGGGAAGTTTTTATGCCGCACAATTCTTCGCCAAAGCAAAAAAGGATATTCCGGAGCTGGAAAAAGAAATTGAGAATGGAAATTTTTCTTCCCTGCTGAAATGGCTGAGAGAAAATATTCACCAGTACGGAAAACGTTTCGGGGCGAAAGATCTGTGCAAGCGCGTGACGGGAGAAGAGCTGAATTTTTCTCACTTCATGGATTATGCGAAGGAGAAGTATGGAATGCTTTATGGGATTTGATCTGTGAAGATCTGCGTGATCTGTGTGAGATTAATTTTGGCGCACACAGATCTCACTGATCTGCACAGAAAATTTGATTAACAACTCGATGACATGATTTCAGAAAGAACTGAATTTGAACATTGGGAAACAATTTGCTCCGATCTCAAGGACCTTTATTTTGTTTCCTTAAAGGATGAAAAAGAACTTGTTTTTACGGTTCGCGATAATTCCAATAAATATGAATTTATATTCAATGGTTGGATCGGACCATATTTGGTTTCAGATGAATCTTTAAGATCCTCTTCAACTCAAATTTCAAATCCACCCCATAGCCGGACTTTCATCATCAAAAATTCCGATTTAATTCCACTTTTTAACCCCGGAACCTTTGATGTGACATTTCACAACAAGACCGTCAGACATTATGTTATTCATACATATGACTCTTGCTTGGAAATTCTGACAGATAAAGAACCTATTGTCAAAGCAACTCCTTTGAAATAGCTCAGAATCCAGTTTGCTTCTCTCCTCTTAATGATTACAAAAGAATCATTAACTTGACTTCGTGTCGATCGTAGCTTAATTTTGTAGTGAATAGAAAAAATTGCATCACACTTCTCTCCTGCTGCAATTTGTTGTGAAGCACTTTTATGAAAGCCCGGTTTCTCATCAAGGCCCTTGTTTCATCACTGATCTTCCCGCTGATCTTATTTCTCTGTGCCGGAAAGATCAATTATTTCCAGGGCTGGATCTTTCTCACTACAAATCTTGCCACAGCATTCACGAACTTCTGGTCGATCAGGAATGATCCGGAATTGATGACAGAGCGTTCGAAAGTCGGAAAAGATGCGAAGTCGTGGGACAAAATGATCTTAGGATTTTCTGCGCTGACCTATCTCGCAACCGTTATCATTGCGGGACTTGATTCAGGCCGTTATCATTGGTCGCCGGAATTTCACTGGAGTGTTTATGCAACGGGAATCGCTTTGACAATAATTGGCCAGCTCATTTTCCTGAAAGCGAGAAAAGAAAATAAATTCTTCTCGAGCGTGGTGAGAATTCAAACCGAACGCGGACATTCCGTTAGCGATACAGGAGTCTATAAGATCGTAAGACATCCGGGATATTCGGGAATGACACTTTCACTCGCAGCCGTACCGTTGATGACCGGTTCAGCCTGGAGTGCTATTCCAACAGCGATCGCGATCGTCCTGCTGTTCATCAGAACTTACCTCGAAGATGAAACATTGAAGAAAGAACTTCCGGGTTATCTCACATATGTGCAAAAAATAAAATGCAGGCTGATACCGAAGATCTGGTGACATTGATTTTGGCGCACACACATCTCACTGATCAGCACAGATCGATTTCTTTCAACCGGAATTCAGAGAAAATCGTCAGAAGGTTTACTTCGTCATTCGGTGTTCAATATTCATTATCCGATATTCCTTCACTTTTCCCTACATTAGCAATTCAAACTCCATTCCCCTCTTCATGAAAAACGTCTACGCACTCCTCTTCTTCGCTGGAATTACTTTTTCAGCGCAAACTGTTTTCGCGCAATGCGGACCAAGCATCACCTGTCCCGGAAATGTCACAGTGAATAACGCTCCGGGTGTTTGCGGCTCCAACGTCACCTATTCTCCCGCTACCGCTACAACAACTTGCTCGGGAACAACAACTATTTTCTCTGAAGATTTTCAGGCGGGAGTTGGCGCGTGGACATTGAACGTGAACACGGGAACGAACGCGGCAACACCGAATGTTTGGGAAGTGAATGCATCAGAAGGCGGAGTCACTCCTCCGGGATGCGGCGTAGCGAACAATGGAGATCTTACACTCCACGTGACTTGTACTTCTGCTTTCTGCGGATCGCTCATTACCGGTGCGGTTTACAATGCTGCAAAAACTTCGAACAAGCGCGTCGAATCACCAGTGATCAATACGACCGGATTTTCCAATCTCACGCTTGCCTTCGATTTCATTTCCAACGGAGATGGATTGCTCGACAACGCTTCTGTTGTGTACAATGATGGAAGCGGATGGCAAACACTCACCGCGAGTATCAAATCGCCGGTGTGCGGAAGCGGACAGGGACAATGGACCGCTTACACGGCAACTCTTCCTGCATCCTGCGAGAATAATGCAAATCTGAAGATCGGTTTCAACTGGACGAACAACAATGATAATGTCGGAACAGATCCTTCCATCGCGATCAACAACATCACGATCACTGCTCCCGGCGCTGCAACACCAACAATTACATATGATCATCCAAGCGGATCTTTCTTCCCGACCGGAACGACAGTTGTTACTGCAACCGCAACGGATATTTCAACCAACACAGCAACCTGCACGTTTAACGTAACCGTGAATGACGTGGAAAATCCAACGATCAATTCCTGTCCTTCGAATATTTCTGTTCCGGTGAACAACGCCGGATGTACCGCCATCGTGAACTGGACCGCTCCGACTGCAGCGGATAATTGTTCTGTTGCATCCTTCACATCCAATCATAATTCCGGTGATGTATTTCCGATCGGCACAACTGCTGTTACTTACACCGCACTCGATCCAAGCGGAAATTCAGCGACGTGTTCTTTCAACGTTACTGTCCTGAACAATTTCGATGCGGGAATAATTACTTCCAATGCGAATTGTTTCGGATCGGCAGATGGATCTGCTTCGATGACAGTGACAGGCGGAACTTCTCCCTACACGTACACGTGGAATCCAACCGGCGGAAACAATGCGACCGCTTCGAATCTTGCTGCAGGAACTTACACCTGTCTCGCAACAGACGCGAATGGTTGTACCGTAACACGGTCAGTGACGATCACGCAACCATCTGCGATCACCGGCTCACAAACCGTTTCGCTCTGCGAAGGACAAACACTTACTGTTGGAACGAGCACTTATTCCGTAACAGGAACGTATTCAGATGTACTCACCTCTGCTTCGGGTTGTGACAGCACACTCACGACTGATCTCACAGTGAATCCGCTTCCGGTGATCACGATGGATCTTTCATCCATTGACACACTCTGCACAACAAACGCTTCTGTGAGTCTGAATGGAATGGCAACTCCGGCCGGCGGAACATGGAGTGGAAACGGAGTCACAGCAGGTTCGCTCGATCCTTCAATTGCGGGAACAGGCAATGATCTGCTCACTTACACATTTACCGATGGAAACGGATGCACTGCTTCTTCCAGCGGAATCGTCTACATGGATGTCTGCATGGGAACACACCATTCTTCTTCTACAGTTCCGTTCACACTTTACCCGAATCCGGGAAATGGAAATTTTGTTCTCGAATCAGCAACAGCGGGAACAGTCCAGGTCTACAACACGGTTGGCGAACTTGTGCTCAGTGAAAAGATCGTCGCAGGAAAGAACGAACTCTCGATCGAGAAAGAATCAAACGGAGTTTATTTCGTGAAGATCACCGCGAATGATAAAGTGAGCATGGTGCGACTGGTGAAGGAGAATTGATAACGGAGGACGGAACACGGAGGGCGGATCTTAGAATGTATTTTCACCGACTTCGCCATTTACCCATTTGTACTTTATTCATCTAAGATGAAAATAAAATTGCTGTTTGTCATTTTCGCGCTCTTCATGCTTGGCATTTTACCGGCGCAGAATATTTCGGGCGTAACGGTTGACGGCCGCACCGAAATGATCCGGTGGGGAAACAAGAAGGAAGCAGTCATTCTGCTCAATGATACAGCCTGCCAATATGCGGCGGATCCCGTTTTCCATCCCGGGGATGATCAATGGCCAAAACACAGGAATCATCCAATGGTGGTGCTTGGTCCTTCTTATTATTCGTTCAGCACGATCATGAAAGGCACCTATCGTTTTTCGAAAGACACGCTTGTTATTTCTTTCAGCGATTCGCCTGATCTATATTACAAGATCAAAAAGCATAAACTCATTCTGCTGAAGAAAATTTCCCTTGCAAGTTTCGCGAAAAGACAAGATGAACTTCCGCTGATGCGGACATACTGGAGTGGCGCACCTTCAGCAGCAAAGTACCATACGGCGTGGCAGAACAGATCGGACCGGATCATCCTGGAAACGGATTCCTTCTGCACATTTCAGCAGGGAAGAAAGAAAATCCGCGCCTGCAAAAAATTCTACACCGACAAAAAGAGTGTAACGCATCTTCCGCATCCCTGCTATTACGTTTACCGGTCAGAAAGAAAAGCGCTTTATTCGATCAGGCGGGATACACTGACGATCACTTTTGTTGTTGTTCCTTCTGATCCTACGCAAAACAGGCTGAATCGTTACCAGATCGGGATCGTTGACCTGCATTATTTGCCGCGCGAATCGTTTTCCCCGTTTCATCACAAGCGAAAGAAATTCATAAAGACCGTGACTGATGAATAGAATTCTCGTCCTGCCTTTTCTGCTTATCGGAACGCTTCTTCATAGCCAGATCTACACGGGTTCATCCACCAATTCTTCGGGCAAGCATTACGGTTGTTATTTCAAGATCGATCCGGACAGCTCGATCCGTTTCACGACAAGCGGAAAGGACATCGGGATCTACGCTGATTATACCGGAACTATCCGTCGCGTGAACGACTCCGTTTATCACGTCACTACAACGATGAGGTTTTGTCAATCCTATTTCACTTCCCCGAATACTGATACGCTGTATATCAGGATTGATTCCTCCATTGCCCTTCAACTCGACGAGATCGAGGTCAATTATGCAGATGGCATTCACAGGAAAACATTCCGCGGGTATGACACACTCGGTCGGGCGATCGCATTGGTACGCGTGCCCATTGACAAAAAACTTTACAACAGAAATGCCGCTACCGATTCGGTAAAGATCATTGTCAACAGAATGAATCCCGTGACCAATGATTTTCTTTCGATACAGGTGCGGTATGGTTTCTCCGTTTTTTACGCGGCGGGAGAAAAACTTGAATTTGATGTGGAGATCAAAGATGATAAACTAAGGACTGTGAATCAGAAAGGCTTGGTTTGCGGCCAATTGAAAATGAAGAAGAAATAATTCATCACCATGCTTCGTGTTTACAGGATCATAGAAATTCAATCTGACGGTGTGGTCGTCCTTCCTTTTGGAAAAGAAGAACAGATCAAACTTCCGGGAATCCGAATTCCGAAATTCGCAAAGGAAGGTGATCTGATCAGATGGTGTGAACACAAGTTCTATGATGTGATCGATGAGAACGGAGATCTTGTGTTTCGTTAACAGTTCCCACTTATCATAAAATCACCCCCGATTACCTCCGACCGCCGACCATTTCCCCGCCTTCCCGATTAGTGGCACAGGATTGGAATGAATACCTTCAATGAATCAAAACTCTACTCTTATGAAAACTGCCCTCTACCCTGTCCTTTTGTTAGTCGCACTTTCTTCCTGCCGCCACCAGCGCATGGCGAGCGCCAGTGCCAATGCGAATGACTACAGTTATAACTCCACTTCGTCCACCACTACAACCGCATCTATAGACTCTACCGTGACAACGACTGTCACCACCTCGACTAGCACTACCACCAACGTGAGTGCGAATAGTTCTGACTCCGTTACAACCGTTGTTTCTGCCGGGGGAAACCAGTCAGCCGATACTTCTAAGATCTACCGCATCACCATTTCATTCACCAGCAATGGAACCGGTGTAAAGGCGAATGAGGTCGATGATTTCGAGAACTGGCTCAAGGCTCAACCGAAGAACCTGGCGTATGACAAGACTCAATACGGCCGTGAAGGCGAGACCAGTTTCTGTTTAAAACTCAATGAGTTATCAACAAGAGAACAGGAAATTTTTGTCCGCGATGTCCGTACGAAGTTGTCTGACAAACAGTTAGTCTTCGTGGACGAATATGCCGAATGCAAAGGCCACAAAGTGAACTGAGTTTCTTTTGAGGATTGCGTAAATTTGTATCCCGTTTATTCAAGTTAACTTAACCTACGCTGAGATCGTGAATAACGGTTTCAGCGTATAATCTTTTGAAAAATGAACGCAATCGGGCCGCAAGGCAAAAACAACACGCTTCCTTCTCTTGGAATCATCTCTCC
>DATJEX010000373.1:0-7918 GCA_035496135.1 Bacteroidia bacterium | reverse complement strand
CTTTCTCTGCAAACGGGAAACCGATACCTGCTTCTCCGGTGTATTCGTGAACAATGCAGCGAGTCATCCGTACCGAATTCCTTTCCGCGCAAAATACACTCCTCCCGGACCGAATGTAGTTGCACGTCCCGATTCCATTATGCTTGACGGGAAATGGCAGTGTCAATTCTCTCCGGGAACTTCAGACAGCAGCAATGCGATAGGGCTTTTCTCCACGGATCATTCATCAGGAGAAATAAGAGCCACTTTTCTTACCGAGACCGGTGATTACCGTTACATAGGTGGAAATCTCATTGGCAACAGCACTTTTTTGCTGCATACATTCGACGGTTCTCACGCCTGGGTTTTCAAATTGAAGCGGCTCGACGATGGAACTGTTACCGGAGATGTGTGGTATGGAAATTATGCGCATGAGAATTTCATCGCAAAGCGGAATAAACATTATCAATTACGTGATCCGTATCATCTTACTTATGTAACCGACTCATCGAAGATCGGATTCACGTTCACCGACCTGAACGGCAAACCTGTTTCATTGAGCGATCCGCAATTCAAAAATAAAGTCGTCATCATCCAGGTCATGGGAAGCTGGTGTCCGAATTGTATGGATGAAACTGCAGAGATGGCCGAGCTCTACAAAAAATATCACGCGCAGGGATTGGAGATCGTCGCGCTTGCGTACGAGCGCAGTACTGATACCGCGGTCGCGAATGCGAACATCCGCCGTGTGAAAAATAAATTTGACGCGCAATATACTTTTCTCAATACCGGAAAGTCGGGAGCGAAAGCTGCATCGGCAAGTCTTCCGTTCCTGAATGGTATCATGGCTTTTCCGACCACGGTGATCATTGACAGAAAAGGGAAAGTGGTGGAAGTGTACACAGGATACAATGGCCCGGCGACGGGAGATGCCTATATCAACGACAAAGAAAACATGGAACTTTTAATTACGACATTGTTGTCACCATGAACATTTAACCACGGTGGCACGGAGTTTCACGGAGAAATAGATATACTATGATCATCAACGCAGCGATCCAGGTTTTGCCGAGAGCAAAGGACAAACATCCTTACGAAATTGTGGATGCAGCCATTGCGGCCATAAGGAATTCAGGAATGAAATATGAAGTGTGTCCGTTCGAGACGGTGGTGGAAGGAGAATATGAAGATGTGATGACACTGCTCAAAACGATCCGTGAAAAATGTTTTGAAGCCGGGGCAGAAGATCTGCTGATCAATCTCAAATTACAGATGAGAAATGAAAGCGGCGTTTCGATCGAAGAGAAGATGCACCAGTACAGGAAGTGAACTATTTCCCTTTCCCAAAATAAACTTCACCCAGGTCGCGCATGTCCAGTGAATTGACCATGTACCCTCTCACATTCGCGTGATAGATCACATATCGGTCCGGGTAATATAACGGAACAATGAAAGCATAATCCATAGCAGTCTGTTCGGCCGATGCGAAATCCTTCATTCGCAGTCGATCATCTTTATCGGTCAGCGCCCTTTCGTAAAATGCGTCAAAATCAGGATTACAGAAACGCATCGGGTTGACCTGCGAACGTATCGACGTGTCCTTCGGAACATTTTTGCAATAGGCCAGCTGAAGAAATTCTCTCGGGTCAGGATCGCCCGCCATCCATCCGCCATACCACATCTTTGCCTTTCCGTTCTGCACATCATCCAGCCATTGGGAAAATGGAACGATTTTCAACTTGACATTCACGCCGATCGATTCTTTCAGCATTTCCTGGACGAGTTCAATAATACTTACCGAAGAAGCGCCCGGTGAAATTGATTCAAGTTCGATTTCCGGAAATTTCTTGCCATTCGGATAGCCGGCTTCCTTCATCAGTTGTCGCGCAGCATTCACATCATATGGATACGGTGAAGCAGTGCTCGTGTAACCGGGAAGTCCTGCAGGAAGAAATCCCGCTTTGGTGGCATTCCCCCCGCCCTTCAGTATTTCATCAACGATGCGATCCTTATCAATGGCCATGTTGAATGCCTGTCTAACTTTATAATTGTCGAATGGTGCTATATCATCGCGGAAACCGATGTAGAACAATGAATAGTTACTCGTGTGGTCGAGCATGAATACGGGATGCTGAGCTGCAAAATCCGACATGTTGTCGTTGATCAAAGAGGCCAGCACATCCGCATCGGGATCCATTTCAAGGTCCAGTTCATCGTTCTTGAAAGCGATCATCTCCGACTTCTTCTCTTTAACAAAGGTGAATTTGATATTGTCGAGATACGGCAATTGATTTCCGAGCGTATCCTTTCTCCAATAGGATTGGTTCTTCTGCAGGATGCAGAAATCTCCTTCAGTCAATGATTTCATGCTGAATGGGCCTGTTCCCACACATTTCGTGCGCATGTCGTCGCCATATTTTTCCAGCGCTTCGTGCGGATAGATGGAACAGGCCGGTTGCGCGACGATCTCTGTGAGATAATAACAGGGCCTGAGCGTGTGAATGGAAAATGTACTGTCGTTCACAACGACAAATGCACTATCGCTGCTCACAATGGAAGAAAAGGTGGATTCATAGGAATAATTCTGCGGAGTTTGTTTGAGCAATTCTCCGAAACAGAATTTCACATCACCGGCAGTCATCTTTCTTCCTTTGCCATTGGGAAAACAATTGTCGTCCTGGAAAAACACATTCGTGCGGAGACCGAAAGTGAAAACCGTGTTGTCGGCATTCGTCACCCAGCTTTTTGCAAGCCAGGGAAGAAGCTTTAAAGTCTGCGGATCATATTTCAAAAGGCCTTCATAGATCTGTTCCGCGATATGCTTCGAGGGAGCATCAACAATGGAAGGCGGATAAAGGCTGCTGAAATCTTCCGTTAAATTCATCCGGAAAATTCCGCCGTAGCGCGAATCGGTGTTGCCGATCCTTGCTCCTCCAAGAAAGAGAAGTGCTCCACATAAAATAAAAAATTGCTTTACTGATCTCATTAATCGTTATTCCCGCCCGCGAGTTTCACGATGGCGAGTATCAGCGCAATGATCGCTTCGAGTGCACACGCTCCGAAAACGATCCAGAGCAGTAACAGCAGGAAGATCTTGCCGAACGCGTTCATCGATGATCTCATCACCGACACGATGCCGGCGTAGATCAAAAGCGCAAACAGGGAACAGAGAATAAATATAACGAAAAGTGCGCCGGCGGTCCTGTCTTTATTTCCCATAGCAGGTTTCATCACCGCGTTCGATGCTTTCGTTGCGATCGACTGTTGCTTCGCGTTGATCTTCCTGTTCAGTTTAACGATCGGTGAATTGCTGATGCGTTCTTTCTGCTCTGCAATAATTGTCGTAAGTATTCCGTGTTGCTGCGTAGTCACATTCGTTGGTTGCTGTTCAGCATTTTCCGTTTTCACCGTGCGTGGATCGGTCACCGGGGAAACATTTTTGTTATCGGAATGGTCACGCTGAACATAGAATCCGTCATTGTATTTGCGTTTGTCAATACTGCGGATACCTGTGCACGAAGCAAAACAAAGCATGGCGATGATCGGGAAGAAAAATAATTTTGTTTTCATGAGTGGAGTGTTTAATACGCGGTTGCTGCGCCTCAGCGGTGCTCTTTGCTTTAAGCGGAAATATGAACAAAACGCTGAAAGGGTTTATTTCGACGGTGGTAAATATATTGCGAATCGGATTGCGAAATGAACCGGGATTCACCAACCGTCGATGTCCGGGCGACAAGTATCGAAAATGAATTCCGATCGGAGAAGAATGTGACATTGATGAAGCACGAAGATCAACGCATGGTTTTTCATATTTCTTTCCCGATGATCTTATTCATCGTCGCCCAGTTCCTGGTTGTGGCATTTACTTTTAACTTTTTCTCGAGCATCGCGTTCGAAAGTTTCGTTTGCCCGTACGTTTTGGGCGGGAATAAAAGATAGGCGTTGGTGCCGATGAACTTCACTTCTTCGTCTTTCGTCTTGTAAGCAAGAAGCGCTTTGATATTTTCCTCCTTCGCTTCCTCCGACATCATGGTCACATACAGATGTTTTTCTTTCATCGTTCTGGCGAATGGATTCTGCCCGATGATGGCTTCAATGTCTTCCACCGTTTTCAGAAAGACGAGCACTTCATAGTTCAGTTTCTTCTTCAGCGCGGCTTCCAGTCTTTTTGTCAATGCGTTTTTATCCGCCGCAGATTCGAACAGCACATTCCCGCTCTGTATGAACGTGGAAATATTCTTCAGTCCCGGCAACGCGCAGATCTTTTTCAGCTCTTCCATTTTCACCACGCGTCCGCCCACATTCACGGCGCGGAGGAAAGCGATGTATTTCGGCATGGGTTTTTGTTAATGAGCAAAATTAATCTGAAACAAAATCTATTGCAAAGGTATTTCCTTCCCTTCCGGACTCACATAAACAAATTTGTAATTGATACTCATGATCGCTGCCCCGTTGGAAAAAAAATAATAATAATAGTCGTATTTCAGATCAGTGATCAGTTTCATTTTGTCGAGGTCGAACAAGCCGTACGACTGATGCCAGTTCGGATCGGAAGAAATACATCCGGGTGTCATAGGAGTTTCACTGTAAAAAATTGCCCGGTTTTCCGAAACACGTGTATTGATATACGGATAAGCAGAAGTGGAATAACAGATCTTCCCTTTTTTGTCAATGATGAAAAGCTGGCGATCTTTCTGCAGCACCTGGTATTCATTGGAAAAACAACAGGCTTTCCCTTCGTAACTGATGTCTTCGGGCAATTCATAATTGAATGGAAGAACGACGTTTCCTGATGAGTCGATCATCCCGATGCTGTCGTTCAACTCAACAAGAGCATATCCGCTGTTGTAATCACATACGGCCTGGTATTTGACAGCAACAATGGTTTTTCCGAGCGTGTCGAGCAATCCATATTTCTCATTCTGTTTGACCAGGAAATATCCTGACCCGGCATATAATTCAGAAATATTATCATAGGTCGGCTCAACCAATAGTTCTCCCGCCTTCGTCATCATTCCCCACTTGTCCTTCTTCTTCATGCACACCACGTAATTGATATCGAACCAGAAATCATCGTAATCGAAAGTAGTCAGCGCTTTTCCGGTGTGATCAATGGCTCCCCACTTCCCTTTCTTCTTCGCATAAACCAATCCTTCATAATCATGTTCCATTTCTTCGTACTGCGCCGGGACAATGATCTTCCCGAGCGTATCAATAAGTCCCCACTTACCTTTTTCTTTAAAACCGATAACACCGTCCGGAAAAAAATAATCCATGTCCTGGAATCGTGCAGGCGTGATGAATGTTCCTTTGTCGTTGATGATCCCGAATTTTTTCCCGATACGATAAACGTTGTGATGGCCCTGCCAGATCATTAATTCATCGATCACAAATGGTGTAAGCTGTTTCCCATTGTTATCAAAGAGACCGACCTTATTGTTTCTTACTACCTCTACAAAATTCCCGTAATAGGATCTCGCTCCGTCAATATTGAGATGAGCGATCGTAATACCATTGGCATTCATGATCCCCGAAGTACTGTCGGCTGCCGTGAAGGAAAAACAATCATCATCGTAACTGATCCGGAGATAAATGCACGGGAACACAACACGTCCGGAAGTATCAATGATGCCTTCCTTTCCATTCTGCTCCACGCCGAAATAAAGATGATCATAATCACTCAGCCACAATGGTTCCACATCACGGATGTGGATCGAATGATAAATGAATGGTGTAATGATCCTTCCCGTAGTACTCGCCAGCGCATACATGGTGTCCCTGCTTAAAGCGACATACCCGTTATCGTAATCCGGTTTATTGATGTCGCTGTACACCGGTGGAAAAACGATCTTTCCGTTCTCATCCACCGCGCCATAACCATGATCACTACGGTAATAGAAAAGTTCGTTTGAGCTACAACGGGAACTGGCAGAAAAAAGAAAGACGGCAAGAAGGAAAAGACGCATCATTTAAAGATACATATTCCATCAAGTTATCTAAATTCAACCTTTCAAGATATGAAGCGGACGCTCGCGGTATTTTTTCTTTTTTCATGCGCTCTTCTCCACGGGCAGAACGGGATCGATTCACTAAGGGATTTACTGCGTTTTCAATCCGACGACACCAACAAGGTGAACCTGCTGAACAGGTTGTGCAAGCAACTCTGGATGAAAGGAGAATTTTACGAAGCGCTCAAATATGCTGACACATCCGAGACATTATGCAGCACACTTCATGACGACGATGGACTCGCCACCGAAGAGAACAATCGCGGCATCATTTACGCCAACCAGGGAAATTATCCCGAAGCGCTGAAATATTTCATCAGTGAATTGAAGATCGAGAAAAAGAGAAATGACCTGAAAGGGATCGCGGATGCTTATGGCAACATCGGCCTGCTCGAAGATTACATCGGCGATTACACCGAATCGATCACCGACAACAGGGAAGCACTGAAGATCGAAGAACAGATCGGCGATAGTGAAGGCGTTGCATTGACCTACACCAACATCGGTTTGGTTTGTTTTCACCAGGGAAGTTTCGCTGAAGCGCTCAAGAATCATTTTCTGTCATTCGAAAAAGCGACACAGCTGAACAACAAGTATGACATGGCAGGTGCGGCGAACAACATCGGGCTTGTGTACGAACGACTCAATGATCTTCCGAACGCGCTCAAATATCACCGCATTGCACTGCAGCTGGAAAATGAGATCGGCGATGAACAGGGCATCGCGCAATCGTACGTCAATATCGGCAATGCGCTCTCTCAACAGAAGAATTATTCCGATGCGATGAATTATCTCGATACGGCGATCATTCTCTCGAAAAAGATCGGTGAGAAGAATAACCTGATGGAATGTTATTTCGGCAAAGCATATATCGATTCGGTGAAGGGAGATAAAAGATCCTCGTATTTCGATTTCCGTTCATACATGCTGTACAAAGACAGCCTGGTGAATGATGACAACACGAGGCAAACGGAACAGGCGCAGCTGCAATATGTTTTCGAGTCGAAGATCGCTGCCGATTCTGTCCGCAATGCGGAGATCGCGAACCAGGAAAAGATCAAACAGGATGCACGGGTGAGTCAACAGCGTTTCTACACGTATGGCGGGATCGGTGGATTCGTACTGATGCTTATTGTAGCGATCATTTCTTTCGGTGCATTCCGCAATAAGAAAAAAGCGAACGAGATCATCGCTCACCAGAAAGAGCTGGTGGAGGTGAAGCAGAAAGAGATCATTGACAGTATCCGATATGCAAAACGCATCCAGGAAAGTTTGTTGCCCAGTGAAAAATACATCCGTTCGAAACTGAAACCATGAAACGCATTATCCTGTTCCTGTTTCCGGTTTTCGTTTTCACGCAGGTGAATGTTGCGCAAACGGCGAAGATCGATTCGCTGCGTGCTGTGTTGACCAAAACCCTTCCTGATACACAACGTATCATCACATTGAACATACTCGCGCTGGAATTGAGAAGCAGTGATGCACAGGCTTCTGTTTCCACCGGAATGGAAGCGCTCTCGCTGGCGAGAAAAATAAAATATCCGGCCGGTGAGGCACGCGCGGACCTCATGATCGGCGCCGCGCAAAAGACACTCGGGAATTATAACGATGCTCTGCAATTCCTCGCCGAAGATTCACTGATCTGCGACCGTAACGGCTGGGCGAAGGACAAAGCATCGGCGCTCAACAGCATCGGCAATGTTTTTTATTACGAAGGAAATTATCCTGAAGCACTGCGTTGTTTCTATTCGGCACTGCACATTTTTGAAAAACTGAAACTGGAATCAGGTGTTGCACTCGTTGAGATCGGGATCGAATTCTATGATAAAAACAAATGATTTTTCACCTTCCGCCTCCCTTCGGTCGTTGGAGCATCCGATCTTGACCAACAACAAGTTGAAGGTCGCAATCAGATGACCTTATCCATGCTG
>DATJEX010000372.1:0-3564 GCA_035496135.1 Bacteroidia bacterium | reverse complement strand
CACAGCCAGGCGCAAGGTGTTTTTCCATTTCCTTCGCTTGTGCAGGTTGGAAATCTGAGTCCATCCATTCCGAATTCAGAACGCGATCTGGACGAGAATCCAGCTGCCTTTTATTCACCTTACATTGAAAATTTTCACCCGATCGGATGGTCGGCGGATGGCAAAGCAGCTTTCCTGGTCTGGGGCGAAGGAACGGATAATTGTCATCTCGGAATGAGGATCTACGATGCGGTGAAGGATACGACAATCGCTGTTTGGAATGAAGACATGAGCGGCTCAACAATTCTTGAATCGGAACAGATCCCTGCTTTCTGGAAAAGAGACGCGGATACGATCGGTAAAATTCTTCACAAATACCACATCGTTTCATCCAAAGCTGATTACAACAATTTTCCTTTCTCCAAAAACAAGGACCAGTATCTCGTGGAATATTTCATTCTTCCCTGTGAGAATTCAACGAGATATTTTTCCGGCATTGATGGCAATTGCGTCATTTATTCAAATGGAGAAAATGATTCGACACATATTCACATGTCCGGATTTCACGCCGTGGACATTCAGCCCACCGGTATCTGGTTCAGCCCCGATGGAACATATTCCTTGCTGGTCGGTTATTATGAAACGAATTACAGTGAAGCGAGAGACAATCCGCATTCCTTTTCCTATTTCGTAAAGAAATTGAAATAGAACTTAGAGGTTAGAACATAGAACCTATCTATACAGATTTACAGATATACAGATTCACGGATCTAAGTTCTAAGCTCTAGGCTCTAAGTTCTAAGCTCTATTTTTCTATTACCCACTTTTTCAATTCCAGCTGATAATCATATTGCAGATCGTCTTCCTGTTCTGCGATCACCTTCCTGATCTTTTCCAATTGGGTGGAATACAGGTTTGCGAGTTTAACCGAATCATGAACAGGAATGTTGTGCCTGGCAATACAGGAAATGAAATAAGTGAGGATCTCGATCTCGGCTTTCTTCGTCCCTGTGTACCGGGTGAATTTATTATTGCTCCTCAAAATAGCCCGTAGGCTTTTTTTCGTGAGATAAAGATTCGATCGGTTCATTCCTTCGAACTGTTTATCCATCTCCCTCTTTACTTCGTTCAGGTAACTATCCAGGTCATGTGATTCATAAATAAGATAGGTAAGTAATTCTTTATTCTCCTTTTTAAAGCGCGCAAGCCGCAGACAGAGTTCCACCACTTCCTTCTGGCCAAGCAGGGCCAATTCATTCTTCAATTCATTCACAGATGCTGTTTTCATACTTCAGAAAAATTATGCAGATCACTTCGCGGCTGTCACACTGATCTCGATGTGCATTCCTTTCGGCAACGCCGCCACTCCTACTGTCTCTCTTGCCGGATAAATTCCATTGGTAAAAAAAGCGGCGTACACCTCATTCACTCTTTTGAAATTGCCGACATCGGTCAGATAGATCGTCGTCTTCGCAATGTCATTCATCGTCAATCCCGCGGAATTCAGAATGGCTTTGATATTATTCATTGCCTGGCGTGTTTCATCTTCAATGGAAGCGGTGTCGAATTTTCCGTTGGGTTCAATCCCCACCTGTCCTGAAACAAACAACGCATTTCCTTTCCGGATCGCCTGCGAATACGGACCGATCGGTTGTGGAGCAGAATCTGTTTTGATCACGAGCACATTCGTCTCCGGCTTTTTGCTCCTGAAAAAATTCAGGTAGATCAAACCGCCGATGGCAAGAATAGCAATGGTATAAAAAGCAGTGTTCTTCATGTCAAACGTTTCCAGTTATGTGTTTTCAGTTTACCGTTTACGAATTACGAACAGAAAACCGTAAACAGTGAACCGAAAACTCATTTCCCATTCACGATCTCGGTTATTCCTGCGACAAGATTATCCAGGTCAGCGAGGCTTGTATACACGTGCGGACAGATACGTGCGCCGTGAATATTTTCCCAATTGATAGCGACGCAGTGGATCCGGTATTTCTCCATCAGTTTCGCTTCAATATCCTCCGGCTTCAGATTCTCAATGGCAATATTCGCGATGGCACAGGAATGCGCAGCGTCCAGCGGTGTATTGATCGTCACACCTTTCAGGCCTTTCACTTTATTCACCCAGTAATCTTTCAGGTATCGCAGTCGTGCTTCTTTTCTCTTCGTGCCAATCAGCAAATGAAAGTCGATCGCTGCCGAGATCGCCATTTCGGAAGCGAAGGAACGGGTTCCCAGGTCTTCGAACTTTTTGATATCGGGAGATTGTGGATCGCCGAATGAAAGTAACGGCCAGATGTCCTTGATCTTTTCCTGTTTGATCCACATCATGCCGCTGCCGAACGGAGCGCAAAGCCATTTGTGAAGCGATGTCGCCCAGAAGTCACAACCGAGATCAGGAATGGTAAAATCAAAATGTCCGAACGCATGCGCGCTGTCGCACACGACGAGAATATTTTTCTTGTGCGCTTCATCCGCAATTTTTCTCACGGGAAGAATTTGCCCCACCCAATTGATGATGTGCGTGACGTGAACAACTTTTGTTTTATCCGTGAACAGATCGGTGTAGGCTTTGGTCAACGCCGCATCATCAGACGAAGGAAGTACATGATCCACCCAAACCAGTTTTATTCCGTCGCGTTTTTCTCTCTGCTTCCATGCATTGAGCATATGCGGATAATCCTGTTTCGAAACGATCACTTCATCACCCGCCGCAAGTGTTAATCCGAAAATGATCGTGTTCAATCCTTCCGTAGAATTCCTGTTGATCGCGACTTCTTCCGGCAGAACTCCGGCAAGATCGGCGAGTCTTCTTCGCAGCGGTTCTCTTCCTTTATCCAATTCGCGCCACATGTAATAGGAAGGCGCTTCGTTACAATATTTGTAATAATTGATGTGCGCTTCCTGCACCGGTTTCGGCTGAGGACTCACTCCACCGTTATTCATATTCGTGATCGCGGGTGTAATATCGAATTGTTCGCGAACCCACGCCCAGAAATCGTCATCTGTTGCCGCGACAGCCGGTGTGTAGGAATTCACCCGGTCGAATAATTTCTTTGTCGCATCACTTTCCAGGTTACGTGAGAATAAAGGCTGAAAAGCGGCGGGAACGGTCAGCACTCCGGCGCTGAGTCCGAGTTGACGGAGGAATTTTCTGCGATCAGACATGTGGGGATGGGATTAAGGTGCTGAATAAATGTAGCCAGAAAATTCATTTTTCCTCTTGCGGAAATTAATAATTCGAAACTTTTTTTACCGGCGCCACATCTGTCCGGCCAACCCGGATTTCGCTTACATTTCCTAACTTTCAATAAAATATCCACAATGAAGAAGCTCATTTTTACACTGTTCATTTTCCCGGTGTTCAGTTACGCGCAGATCTGCACCACGCTTTCTCCTGACACCGCCACTACGTCTCCATCATCGGCTTGTCTCGCTTGTGCCGGTGAGATCTGGAACAATGAATCGAATGTTTATACGGCCGACGGAGCAACTTCTACCGTGTCGCTGACTGCAAATGGAAATTGCTTCCAAAGCACGTGTTATGTTTCCAGGTTCCTTTACGCTTCAGGATTCAATTTTAATCTG
>DATJEX010000371.1:0-8069 GCA_035496135.1 Bacteroidia bacterium | reverse complement strand
AGCGTAAATGAAATTTATTTCTGCACAAAAAAAGGAATGCATCATTGCATTCCATTTTACATTAATTATTTTGTTTTCCGTTACGGGAGAAGTACTCCGATAGAGAAGCTGAATTTGTAAGCGATCGGAAGGGATTTGCTGCCTCCCCAGTGGCTATAATAATTCCGCGGCAGATCAGAAATATCGAAACCGCTGGTTGTCTTCGGGGCATTATCACTTTCGAATCCGTAACCTATACCTGCAGCAAGATCCAGTGTGAGTATATCACCGAAAACAGATTGACGCCCGATGTTCATCAGGAAAGCTCCACCAGTGAAATTGGCGCGCTGTGTGGAAGTGGTATAAGTGGTGTTGTTGTAAATACTGATGTCTTTCGAAAAATTGGAGATCATGATCTGCGGCTCAAAGTAGAATCCTCCTAATGCGTAACTCCACTGCATGTCTTTGGTCACCACATCTGGCACACGTTTGAAACGCATACCACCTTTAAAATAGAAACCATTTGCATTCTGGTCGAACATTGTTCCAACCTTCGGGCCAATGAGTCCGACTTCTGTTGTTACCGCACGACTCGGCGTGAGCGCTTGCTGGTATCCGATGCAAACGAATCCATCAAGCGGAGAGAGCGGGCGCGTGGTGATCGCGCGTTTGCGCGCACGCATCGTATTCGTGGGCGCGACCGCGTACTGGTCCTGCGTGATCATTTCGGAAGTTCCGTTCGCATACACGATGCGGCGGACATCTGATTTGTCAACAGAATAAACAGGTCCGTCCTGGTTGTCCCATTTTTTGTACTTGATCTCGGTGGAACCGATCTCGGTCACCTTGCAGGCGATCTTGGTGTTGTCTGTTTTGTACAATGTATCCTGAGCAAAGGCGCCTAAGGATAAGATGACGAAGAATAAGAAGAGGAGTGGCTTTTTCATTTTGGAGTGCTTTTAGCGTGGTAAATATAGACGAATTTCATTGCGCTAATCTTGCAGATTTCGCAATGAAAACTGACGGTTATCGCCATACGCCATGCATAATCCATGCCCTTTTTTAATGAAGTTGATCGAAAAAGTAATGTTCTGAGAGAGGAAAGGGAGGACAACTCGGATAGTTACGGGAAAATTCTTACAACCGGCTCATTTTCTCACGCCGGTCACTTCTTCATAATAGCAATGATCCTGTGTGAGATCGTCCGTCGTGAAACTGAGATGATCATCATCACTGAAACTTCCTGTTATGACAGGATTGACACAGGATAACTTGCGGTTATCATCAATGGAAACCGTGACATATGTGGAAGAATTTTTATACCAGATATTGAGATATACATTCTTGTCCTGTTTCTTTTTAAGCCCTTCAATGGTTCCCGAATAAGTAAACGTTGTGTCAACGACAGGATGGTTCGTTTCGGAATAAGTGCCATGAACGGTAAAGAGGAAATCGCCCGAATATTCTTTCCTGATCTTTTCTTTTGTGCAGGTGGAAAACACCAGCAGTAAAAGTGGATAAAAGATGTAAAGAAGAATTGCTCTTGAGAATTTCATGGGCATTTTTTGAAATAAAAATTATCTGTTAACGACTTCAGCAGATGAACGCTGAAGGATCATTTCCTTCGCTGTCTCCACGATCGCATCCGCATCAAATCCGCACTCTTTCCACAACTCCGCTTGTTCTCCGTGCTCGATCCATTTATCGGGAATGCCAAGACGTTTTACTTCGGCGTGATAATTATGGTCGGCCATGAATTCAATGACGGCACTTCCCATTCCGCCGACAATTGTCCCATCTTCCACTGTGATCACTTTATCAAACTTCGCAAATACTTCGTGCAGCAATTCTTCATCGATCGGTTTTGCGAAACGCATATCGTAATGTGCTGCGCTCACTCCTGCTTTTTTCAATGCAGCACATGCTTCTACCGCGAAATTTCCGGGATGACCGATCGTAAGTATCGCAACATCTTTTCCATCACGGATCTTTCTTCCTTTACCGATCTGAATTTCCTCGAACGGAGTTTTCCAGTCGACGAGCACACCCTGCCCGCGCGGATAACGAATGGAGAAAGGAAAATTATTTTTTTCAAGCTGCGCCGTGTACATGAGGTTGCGCAACTCCGATTCATTCATTGGTGCACTCACCACCATGTTCGGGATACAGCGGAAATACGCGAGATCGAATGCGCCGTGATGCGTTGGCCCGTCAGCACCTGCAAGTCCGCCGCGATCGAGACAGAATACCACGTGCAGATTCTGCAACGCGACATCGTGCACGACCTGGTCGTATGCACGCTGCATGAACGAAGAATAAATATTGCAGAACGGGATCATGCCCTGTGTGGCGAGTCCTGCTGAAAAAGTAACGGCGTGTTGTTCCGCAATTCCCACATCGATCGCGCGATCGGGCATCGCTTTCATCATGATGTTGAGTGAACACCCGGTTGGCATCGCAGGTGTAATGCCCATGATCTTCGGATTCTTCTCCGCAAGTTCTACAATGGTATTTCCGAATACATCCTGGTATTTCGGTGGCTGCGGTTCATTCGTAACCGGCTTGACGATCTTTCCGGTTGTCTTATCGAACAATCCCGGAGCGTGCCACACGGTTGGATTTCCTTCTTCTGAAAATTTGAATCCTTTTCCTTTCGTGGTGAGCACGTGCAGAATTTTCGGACCGGGAATAACTTTCAGATCCTTCATCACTTTCACCAGACGGTCCACATCATGTCCGTCCACAGGGCCGAAATAACGGAACTGCAGTGATTCAAAAAGATTCGATTGTTTGAGCAAAGCTGATTTCAATGTGTCGCTCACTTTCGAAGCGATATATTGTGCGTCGGGGCCGAACTTGGAAATTTTTCCGAGCAGCTTCCACACTTCATCTTTCACTTTGTTGTACGTGTGCGAAGTGGTGATATCATTCAGGTATTCTTTCAGGGCACCTACATTCGGATCGATGCTCATGCAATTATCATTAAGCACGACAAGCAGGTTGCTTTTCTCGATTCCCGCGTGATTCAATCCTTCAAAAGCCATTCCCGCTGTCATCGCACCATCACCGATCACCGCGACGACATTCCTGTCTTTTTCATTTTTTCTATTCGCCGCAACAGCCATTCCAAGCGCCGCAGAAATAGAAGTGGAAGAATGTCCCACACCGAAAGCATCGTATTCACTTTCGCTGCGTTTCGGAAAACCGGAAATGCCTTTGTAGAGGCGATTGGTATGAAACACATTTCTGCGCCCGGTGAGGATTTTATGTCCGTAAGCCTGGTGGCCCACATCCCACACGAGCTGATCGTATGGTGTATTGAAAACGTAATGAAGCGCGACCGTCAGTTCCACCACACCAAGACTTGCACCGAAGTGTCCGCCTTTTTTTGAAACAAGATCGATGATGTATTGGCGCAATTCCTTGCTCACTTCCGGCAACTGGTTTTCCTGCAGCTTGCGCAGGTCGGCAGGCACGTTGATCTGCGACAATAATTTGCCGGCTTTGAACTCTTCGGAATGTGATTGGGAACTCATCGAATTGGTCAGTACAAATATAATAAGAAAAAAAGCTGATTTTCGAATGAAAAACCTTCGACAAGCTCAGGTCAGGAACGTGGGTTTCAGCCGGTTGTTGTGGATATACGAACGTATTGAGGTTAAGGGTTGTTAAGAAGTGACAGTGTTGGATCAAATTGCTGAAGAAGCCGCATTATTTTTTTCGGCATGTGTCGAGTGACAAAAGCTCATTTGACGAGGCTGATGGTCCCAGCGAGATGCGTTTCTCTTCCGCTCTTGAAAGTAGCGTCGAGCGAATAGAAGAAGACCGCCGATTCGAGTTCGTGTCCCTTGTATGTTCCATCCCAGCAAACGGAAGGGTCAGTTGTGACGAACATGCGTGTTCCCCATCGATCGTAGATCATGAATGTCATGGAAGAAAGACAGTTGCTATGTACAAAAATGCAATCGTTCGTTCCATCATTGTTGGGAGAGAATGCGTTCGGGACATAGATATCACATTCATCACGGACAAAAACAGTTTCGCAAGCCTGGGAAGAACATCCATTGGTGTCGGTAACAGTTACGCAATACATTGTTGTTACATCCGGTTGCGCCGAGGTGTACTGACAATTCGTGCAGCTCAATCCTGTGGATGGGGACCATGAATAAGAATTTCCACCTGATGCGAAAAGAGTTGCACTTCCGCCTGGAAAAATCGTAGTGTCACCTGTGATGAACACATTGGGGCCGGGAGGATTGGTGATGTTGGCTATGCCTGTTGTCGAACAACCATTGGCGTCGGTGATCACAACGGAATATGTTCCTGCAGAAAGACCATTGATCGAAGTGGCGGATCCGCCAGGCGATGACCAGTTGTAGGTATAAGGTAAACTTCCACCGGCAGCGATCACAGAAGCAGAACCATTGGCAACGGAACATTGCGAAGAGGTAACAGAAACAAATGCGTCAATGACAGAATCGTTTTCCTGCACGGTAACAAACTGATTGGTGAAACAACCATTGGAATCGGTGACGAAAACAGAATATCCGCCGGGAAGAAGTCCCGAAATACCGGATGTGGATTGTCCGCCGGGTGTCCATGCGTAACTCAATGTGCCGACACCTCCCGAAGCACTTGCGGTAGCTGTGCCCAATGTAGTGCAGACTACACTGGTTGAAGAGGTACTCACAACTATCGGGGGAGGTTCGGTAATGGTGAATGAAGCAGAAGCAATGCAGCCAAGACTATCTGTGACCACACAAGTATATGTTCCAGCCGCGAATCCGGTAGCAGAGGAATTTACACCTCCTGTTGGTGACCATTGGTACTGAAGCGGTGGTGTCGTAGTTCCAGCAATGACGGCTGCACTCCCATTCGGAAAACCATTACAATCGACATTGATAAAACTGGTGCCGATTATATAAGAAGAGTCGATGTCAACACTTATCGTGCTGGAATCTGTACAACTCAAAGATGTGGTGACCACGGAATAAGTGGTGGGCACTGTTGGTGAGACAAAAATAGAACTGGTTGTAGCGCCAGTGCTCCATTGGTAGGAAGTGCCCTGGATGATCGGGCTGATGGAAAGTCCGGTATTGGAACAAATGGTAACGGAGGAAGACGTTTCTAAATTGGTACAACCACAATTGTATTTCGCCAGGTAGAAATTCTCGAATTGAGAATTCAGATGAAGCGTGTCATCACCGACAATGAACGGATCGGTATTGAAAAAATCCCCGTCAGTGTATATGAAACCTGCATCATCCGCTGCAATAGAATTCTGATCATCACCTCCGCTTGAAAGTGCAGTAACACATCTCAGGTTGCCGTACGGATCTGTTTTTACAATAAAAGACGGATCAATAGCGCCGGGAGGAATGGAGACGGTATCATTTCCGAAATACATAATTGATGAATAATATCCACCGGAAAAATAAACATTACCCAAAGGATCCACTGCTACGGAATAGCCATTCTCACTCTGCGCTCCACCAAAGCTGTCTCCCCAGATCACATTTCCATTCGCATCATATTTCACAAGAAAAACATCCTGTGTATTGCTGCTCGAATTGTTAAGTGTGACAGCCCCGAATGAGATGGACGGGCCGATGTATGTGCCGCCAACGATCACGTTCATGTTCTGATCAATGGTCAAACCATTTATACACTGCAATATTGATCCGTTACCGGAACTTCTCAGCCAGATGCAGTTGCCTGCCGGATCAAGTTTCGCGAGAAATGTATTCTGCGATCCTGCCGGGGAAGTTGCCATTGAATTCGCACCGAGTGTAATGGTAGAACTGGTGAATCCTCCACCGATGTAAAGATTGTCAGCTGTATCACTTGCAATAGCATATGCAGCGTCGGATGCATTCCCATTGGTTTGCTCCGCCCAGATCACATTTCCATTCGGATCATACTTGACGATGAAGATCCCGCCCGATCCTGAATTGCCGAGCGTGAAGGAGCCAAACGAAACGGATGAGCTCGCTAACAATCCGGTGATAATGATGTTCTGCGAATGATCGACGGTAATGGAAGTGGCAACATCGCACATATTGCCGGCCGACTGCACAGCCCATACGACATTACCCAAACTGTTATACTTTACCAGGAAAATATCACAGCTCAGAGGAGTTGAATTGGTCAATACGAAGGAACCGAAAGTGATGGAAGAGTCTCTGAAGATCCCGGTAACATATACATTGCCACTATCATCAGCAGCGATTCCCGATCCTTCACTTTGTCCGATCCCGTTCCGCGCCCAGATCGCGTTCCCGGAATTGTCATACTTGACGACAAATACATCATTGAACGAAGGGTCGGCATTGACGAGTTGATTCGATCCGAACGACATGGAATCAGCTCCGAAATATCCTGTACAATAAACGTTTCCCGAATGGTCCGTCGCTACATCCATACCTTCCTGCACACCAAGCGATCCGCCAGCCGCTACAGCCCAGTTCCAATTCTGCGCAATGAGATCCACTGCAGGCAGAATGAGAAATATTGAAAGTAAAATTCTTCTCATTACGCTGGAGCGGGGACGTAACGCTAATTTACAACAATTAGATGAAGGGGGCTCACATTCCGGAATTGAGCTTCTTGGAACTGAGTGCGTGATGATTATTTTAACTGAAGCATCGAAATGAACAGGTTTTCGATACAAGGCAACGATATATCGGTGGATAATAAGTTAAATTTACTTACATAAAAAATTACCCCATGCGATATATTTCCTCCCGAATATTTTTTCTCATTTTATCCACCTTTTCATTTTTCTTCCTGCATGCACAACAACCCTTTCCTGCATGGGTGAGCAACTTCGGAAGCCAGGGACAGAATTGTGAACTGAAAAACATGACGCGTGATGCTGCAGGAAATATTTACGCCACAGGATATTTTACCGGCCTTGTGAATTTCAGTTACGGCTCGGGCGCGGCCAATCTTTCTTCCAACGGAACATCTATGCTTTCAGATATTTTCGTTGTGAAGTATGATTCCACCGGCACGGCGCTTTGGGCTTTTTCTGTTGGTGGAGCAAATACAGACAAGGGAGCGGCTGTTGCTGTAGATACTGCAGGTTATGTTTATGTATGCGGAGTGATCAATGGTGCCGGGTCGATCGATGCAGATCCGTCTTCCGGAACTTTCATGGTAACCGGCGCGGCACTGAATAATATTTTTGTTGCAAAGTATAATGGCAATCTTCTTCCTTCAAACCCTTCATTTTTCAAATGGGCATTCCGTGTGGGCGGAACCCTGGATGAAGAACCGAAAGCGATCGGTTGCGACTCAGCAGGCAATGTTTTTATCACTGGTTTCTTTGCAAGCAGCAATGTCGATTTCGATCCGAGCGCTTCAACGACAACGTTGAGTTCTGCAGGAGCTGGTGATATTTTCCTGATGAAAGTGGATGGTAATCTTCTTCCATCTTCCGCTTCTTTTTTCAAATAGGCTTTCCGTCTTGGCGCTGCCAGTAATGAGCAGGGCACTTGCATGTCGGTGAATCGTGATGGAAGAGTAATTCTCGCCGGGAATTTCAGCGGAACCTTTGACTTTGACCCTTCAGCAGGTGTTACCAATATGACTTCCATAGGAGTGTATGATATTTTCATGGCCTCTTATAATGGGAACCTGCTGCCAACACAGGCAGGATTTTATAATTGGAGTTTTTCTTCCGGCAATTCAATGAGTGCAACACAGTCATTTGCAACCGCGCTTGTGGAAGATTCTGCAGGATTTATTTATCTGACAGGGTATTTCACCGGAGCGGGGAATGTGGATATGGATCCCTCTTCCAATACGATCGCGATTCTGGACAAAGCGTTTGTAGCGAAATATGATTCACACCTGGCCCCGAGCAGTCTTTCTTTTTGCAATTGGGCCTTTGGCCTTGGTATTGGAGGAACAGCCTATCCATACGGAATAGATGCCGACAGGAATGGGATGGTGTATGTTACCGGCATTCTCAGTTACACCACCACCGGAGATTTTGACCCCTCATCGAATACGGCACAGCTTCAGAATCCAACGGGATGGGATCATGTTTTTGCAGCAAAATACGATGGCACTCAATTGCCAGCTTC
>DATJEX010000370.1:0-7954 GCA_035496135.1 Bacteroidia bacterium | reverse complement strand
TAACTGGTGCGATCGGTGCAACAGGAGCAAATGGAATAGCAGGAGCAACCGGACTAACTGGTGCGATCGGTGCAACAGGAGCAAATGGAATAGCAGGAGCAACCGGATTAACTGGTGCGATCGGTGCAACAGGAGCAAATGGAATTGCAGGAGCAACAGGACTAACTGGTGCGATCGGCGCTACCGGAGCAAATGGAATTACAGGAGCAACAGGCGCGATCGGCGCAACAGGTGCGAACGGAATTGATGGTGCAACTGGAATTGACGGTGCAGCAGGAATTGATGGTGCAACTGGAGTGACCGGCGCGGATGGCCCAACAGGTGCGAATGGATTTAACGGTACGAATGGTGCTGTTGGTCCAACCGGACCAGGAGGCCTGAATGGAATTAACGGAACAAACGGACCAACTGGACCAGCAGGTGCGAATGGACTTGACGGAACAAACGGAACGAACGGAACAAACGGTGCAGTCGGCGCAACAGGCGCGAATGGACTTGACGGAACAAACGGAACGAATGGAACAAGCGGTGCAGTCGGCGCAACAGGCGCGAATGGACTTGACGGAACAAACGGAACGAATGGAACAAACGGTGCAGTTGGTGCGACAGGACCTGCGGGACCTGCGACAATAATTGAATCAGCAGAATATGTACAGTTAGGAGCTCAGCCAGCAACAATAGCAGCCGGAGAACCATTCACTTTTACAACTGCAGTTTTGACTTCACCAGACATCAGCGCATCAACAGCAATTTTCAGTCCGCCATTCACAGCGAGCGGAACAGTTTTCACATTGGCCGCTGCGGGAAGATATGAAGTGAATTTCCAGATGACCGTTGTTACCGATGGAGGTGTTGTCCTGTATTCGGGTTCAACAACGCTTTCCATGCTGCCTCTTGCCTACACGATGACAGGCAAAACGGTTGATGGATCCATAACAGGAAGTGTGATCATTGAAACGACCACGCCGAATTCGGTGATCAGTTTGAATGCTGCTGCAGGTAATACCGCTGCAATTGCAATTCCGCCGAATTCAAGTACAACCAACCAGAGTGCGACATTGATCTCATTCAAAAAAATATTGTAGAGAAAGGTTAGCGCAGAAAGAGTTGATCGTATGTTGAAGACAGGATAACTGTTTTTTTAAAGCACGGGATCCGGCATTGCCGGATCCCGTTTTATCGGGCATTTCCGTCTGTCCGGATGTTCTTCCATTCAACAAAGAAGCCGTTCATGTGTGAATCATGTAAGTCGCCTTCGGGGTTCTGTAACAGCGCAGCGTGTGCGTCACCTCATCTTTGTTCCACGAAAATCAACTCACAGATAAATCAAATAACATGAAACGTAAAATATTACTCAGTATAACTGCACTGGCACTCTTAATGACGCCGGCAGTAATTTCAGCACAGGCTCCTCCATTGGGAACCGCAGCTGATTTTGTTCTCTTTACAACAGTAGGTGCTGTCAGTAACACAGGCATCACACATCTCACCGGAAACGTGGGGACGAACAGTGGTTTAAGTACCGGGTTCGGCAACGTGGATGGTGTGATGCACGACAACGATGGTGCGAGCGCGGCATGCGCAGCCGATCTGTTGAGTGCCTACAACCAGTTGAATGCAACTGTTCCGACATTTTTTCCTGCGCCTCTTTTAGGTAACGGGCAAATTCTTGTTCCGGGAGTGTATTCTATTTCCGGTGCGGCGACCATGAATCTCGATCTCATTTTAGACGGGCAGGGAAATTCCGGTTCTGTTTTTATCATTCAGATCCAGGGGCCATTTTCCGCGAACGCGAATTCAAAAGTCAAATTGATCAACGGAACACTCGCCTGTAATGTATTCTGGAAAATTGAGGGGCTTGTAAGCCTTGCGGCCGGAACAACCATGAGAGGAACGGTCATTGCAAACAATGCAGCGATCAATATGAGTGCCGGCGATACACTTGAAGGACGCGCGCTTTCAACAACAGGTGCAGTTACGGTGAGCGGCTTTCTTGGTTACACACCGATCGGTTGCGGAAGCGCAACGCTTGTCGGGCCGCAACCACCGAATCTTTTATCCATTGCATGTTACACGATCTTTTCTTCGATAGGACCTGTTACCAACGTTGGCGTTACAAATGTCACAGGAGATATTGGATCGAACAATGGTTTGACCACAGGTTTTAATCCGTTGCTTGTCGTTGGAATGATCCATCCTATTCCGGATGCTTCTACGGCTGCTTGTGCAACCGATCTCAATACTGTTTACAACTATCTGAATCTTCTTCCATATGATATTGAACTTTTGTACCCTGCTCAATTCGGAAACAATCTTGTGCTCACACCGCATTCTTATTTAATGAATGCTGCATGCACGTTCACTGATACACTTTATCTGAATGCAGAAGGAGATCCTAACGCGGTATTTTTTATCCGCATCAATGGTGCACTCGGAACAAGTACGTATTCAAAGGTCAACCTGATCAATGGTGCGCAGGCGATGAATGTTTACTGGGAAGTGAATGGCGCTGTCACGATCAATGATTATTCTGTTTTCAATGGAACCATTATCTGTAACAATGGTGCAGTCAATCTGAATACAGGAGCAACATTGAACGGCAGAGTGCTTACCACGACCGGCGCGATCAATACGGCAGCGATCACTGCGATCATGACACCGGGTTGTGGAGGACTCACACCTCCAACGATCATCACACAACCAACAGATCAGGCTGTTTGTTTGGGTGATACTGCTCGCTTCATTGTCTCTGCAACCGGTACAGGATTGTCTTACCAGTGGAGAAAAGGAAATACCAATCTCGTTAATGGTGGAAATATTTCCGGTGCGCAGAACGATACACTTACTATTTACCCGGTCGGTTTGTCTGACCTGGCCAATAATTATAATGTGATCGTCTATTCTTATGCCACTCCGAGCGATACTTCTGTCAATGTTTCCCTTACGCTGGGTTCAGGTCCTGCGATCTCCAGTATAGTCGGAAATCAGAACGCGTGTATCGGCGATTCCGTTGGAATTGTTCTGACAGCCAGCGGAAATAATCTGACTTACCAATGGCGAAAAGGAAATGTAAACCTGATCAACGCCGGAAATATCTCGGGAGCAACAAATGATACACTTGTCATCGATCCGATCACACTGCTTGATGCGGGAAACAACTATAATGTAATTATCAGTAACTCCTGCGGAGCAGATACGTCGGTGAACATCACTATTACAGTGAATGTCGCACCTGTTATCGTAGCACAAACGATCAGCCAGGTCGTATGCGCCGGTGATTCTGTCGGACTCTATGTCGCGGCGACCGGAACCAATCTCACTTACCAATGGAGAAAAGGAAATGTGGATCTTGTCAATTCAGGAAATATTTCAGGTGTCACCAATGATACACTTGTCATCAACCCGGTCACAGCACTGGATGCAGGCATTAACTATAACGTCATCGTGACAGGTCCGTGCGGATCTGACACCTCGGCGAACATCACGATCAGTGTTGGAGCCGCAACGGCCATCACAACACAACCGGTCAGTCAAACAGTATGCTCCGGAGATTCTGTAGCCTTTATTGTGCACGCGACCGGAACAGGCCTGACTTACCAATGGAGAAAAGGGATCGTGAACCTGTTGAACGCCGGAAATATTTCGGGAACAACCAATGATACACTTGTGATCGATCCTGCAACATTACTTGACGGATCAGTAAACTATAATGTGATCGTCAGCGGCTCATGCGGATCGGATACTTCGGTGAATTTTTCACTGATCATCAATACCGCGCCGAATATCACATCACAACCTTCCGATCAGGCAGTCTGTGAAGGAAACTCAGTGAGCTTTACAGTCACCGCAACAGGATCAGGCATCACTTATCAATGGAAAAAAGGAAGCGTGAATCTTGTCAACGCCGGAAATATTTCGGGTGCAACTTCTGCAACGCTCACGATCAATCCTGCAAATCTTTCGGACGCCGCTGTGAACTACAATGTGGTAGTGAGCGGAACATGTTTGCCGAATGATACTTCGATCTATGTAATACTCACCGTCGATTCCTCGCCTGTTGCAGCAGCATCCAGCAATACGCCGGTTTGCACGAATGCAGATATCAATCTCTTCGCACAGGCAGCGCTGAATGCTACTTACAGTTGGGCGGGACCGAATAATTTTTCATCTTCCGATCAGAACCCGGTCATCTCTTCAGCAACAACTGCCTTCGGTGGCACTTACACACTTACCGTCACAGCGAATGGCTGCACTTCAGCACCTGCTGTAACAACAGTAGTGGTGAATGATTGCCTTACCGATTTCAATATTCCGGAAGGATTCTCCCCGAACGGTGATGGTGTGAATGATCTCTTCGTTATCCGCGGAATTGAATTTTTCCCGCAGAACACTTTCACGATCTACAATCGCTGGGGCAATGAAGTGTTCAGTGCGAATCCTTATACGAATACCTGGGATGGAAAAGCAACCAAGGGAATAACCGTAGGCGGAGATGTATTACCGGTGGGAACGTATTTCTACATCCTTGATCTCGGCAACGGAACACCTGTTTACAAAGGAACAATTTACCTCAATCAATAAACTTCACAACTGAATTCAAAGCATTCTTAAAACATAAATGAAAATGAAAACGATCAGAAAAATAACAGCAGCGTTCACTTTAAGCGCCATCAGCCTGGGTGTGTACGCGCAACAGGATCCGATGTTCACACATTACATGTACAACACGTTGTCGGTAAATCCGGGATACGCTGGAAGCAGGGATGCTCTAACGGTGACCGCGCTCTACCGCACGCAATGGGTGAATTTCAAAGGAGCTCCCGTCACGCAGACCTTAACGATGCACACACCATTGCGGAATCCGCACATTGGTGTTGGCCTTTCGGTACTGAACGACAAGATCGGACCCGTGAATAAAACTTCATTCACCGCCGATTTTGCATACCGGCTCACTTTAAGTCCGAAAGCAAAACTGGCATTCGGGCTGAGTGCAGGAGTAGGGATCTTCCAGGCCGATCTGAATTCGCTCAACCTGGATCAGTCGAATGATGTCGTGTTTCAGAATAATATCAAGAATCAAACGACACCGAATTTCGGTGCCGGCCTTTATTATTCGAGAGAACGTTTTTACGCGGGCGTCTCTGTTCCTTATTTACTGCAGAACAGTTACTCCGTGATCACGGATGCGAATGGAAATTCGCTCGCGGGAAAAGAACAGCGTCACTACTTTCTTATCGCGGGAACGCTTCTTCACTTCGGAGATAATCTTGACTTCAAGCCAACGGGGTTGGTGAAAGTAACTGCGGGTGCACCTATCCAGGCGGATCTGACAGCTTCCTTCATCATCCGGAAAAAATTATTGCTCGGTGCGATGTATCGTACGGGCGATTCTTTCGGAGCGCTGGTTGGAATTGATATCACCGAACAACTGCATCTTGGTTATTCCTTCGATTGGTCCTACGGACTCAAAACGGGAACGTACAACCAGGGCAGCCACGAGATCCTGCTGCGCTATGATTTTATTTTCGGAAGCAAAAAGCAGATCCACAATCCACGTTATTTCTAACCAACTATCCCCACAGAAAACTCATTGTACTTAACAATAAACAAAATGAAAAATTCAATTCTTACTATCATTATACTGATCGGAATGAGCATGAATGCTTTTGCGGTCACTAAATCCCACAGGGAATTGCGGGGAGATAAATATTACTTCGTGTATTCCTTCGAAAAAGCGATCTGCTGTTATACACATTCCAAACCATTGAGTACGGAAGGACAACGCAGGCTTGCAAAGAGTTATTCCAACCTGAATGAGAATGCAAAGTCGGAAGCGGCCTATTCGGTTCTGCTGACTTCATCGGAAGGGCTTGTGCCGGATGATTATTTCAATTATGTGCTCGTGCTGAAAAGCAATGGCAAGTATTCAGAAGCGAATACGTGGATGGAAAAGTTCGAGCAGCTTTACCCGGAAGATCTCCGCGCCAAATCCTATGAAGCACATGAAGGTTCGCTCAGCGAATTGTCGACAGATAACGGCACATTCTGGATCACAACACTCAGTGTAAATTCTGCTGCGGAAGATTTCGGCCCGTCGTATTACAATGGTAAGATCGCTTTCGCGTCGGACCGCGCAAAAGGGCACATGATCGTGAGAAAAAGCAACTGGAACGGCAAACCGTATTTTGATAATTACGTTTCCGATATGGACGGCGTTCAATTGAAAAAACCGGTCATGATGGACAAAGAACTGAATGGTAAGTGGCATGACGGTCCTGCGAGTTTCAGCAAAGACGGGAATACCGTTGCCTTCACCAGGAATAATTATGATGTTGCCAGAAAAAACAAGATCGTTCAATTACAGATCTATTTCAGCAATTATGTGAACGGCGACTGGACAGAACCGGTGCCGTTTGAATTGAACAGCCTGGATTATTCCGTTGGTCAACCCAACCTGAATGCAGATGGAACGATCATGTATTTCACCAGCGATATGCCGGGTGGATTCGGTGGTTCGGATATCTACAGAGTTTCGAAAGGATCGAACGGACAGTGGGGAAGTGCAGAGAATCTCGGCAACAGCGTGAATACAGAATCGGACGAGATGTTTCCTTTCTACCAGGAAAAGAACAATGTCCTTTTCTTCTCATCGAATGGACTTTTCGGACTTGGAGGATTGGATATTTTCTATTGTGCCGTCAATGGTTCATCGGTTGGAAAAGTTGTGAATGCCGGTGCTCCGCTCAATACAAGAGCTGATGATTTCGGAATTATTGTGGATGAGAACCTGAAGACCGGATATTTTTCTTCGGATCGTGAAGGCGGAAGCGGCGGCGATGATCTTTATGCCGTGAGTATCCTGAAAGATCTTGGTCTTGGTAAAAAGATCGAAGGCATTGCAATGGATAAGAACGGCGTAGCTGTTCCGGCAACATTCATCACACTGTTCGACGATAAAGGAAAAGTGCTTGACACACTTACAAGCAAAGCGGATGGTTCATATTCTTTTCTTGTTGCTTCCGGAAAAAGTTTCCGTTTGGCAGGAAGAAAAGCGGAATATGCAGATGGAGAAAATACATTCAACACATTCGGATCTGATCTTATTGTCAAATCAAATGTTACACTCGTTAAAAATGAAGTGGTCGTCGCGGAAGTCGTTCCTGTCATTAAAGATGTGGATGGAGATGTTATTCTGAACACGATCTATTTCGATCTGAATAAATGTGACATCAGGCCCGACGCGGCAAAAGGACTCGATAAGATCGTGGCGATCATGAATGCCGATCCGGACATGGTGGTGAGATTGAAATCCTATACAGATTGCAGGGCTTCTACCGAATACAACCAGGTTTTGTCCAACAACAGGGCGGATGCTTCACTTGATTACATTAAAGCACGGATCACCAATCCGGGACGCATTACCGGTAAAGGTTATAGTGAAACCATGCTCACCAATACCTGCGATTGCGACGGCGATGCCGCTGCAGATTGCACGGATGCTGAACACCAGAAGAACAGGCGTACAGAATTTGTGGTCGTGCGGAAATAAAGGATCCGTGCTGCTGCTGAAACGTCATCTCGTAGGGGGTGACGTTTTCATTTTCACCGAAGGTGTGAATCATGTAAGTTATTGGATCAACTCTGTAAGATGGCAGATGCACTCCGGACCCACCTTTGTTATAGATTATGATCTCACAGTTTAACACAAACCAAATGAAAACTAAATTACTCTTAACGATCGCGACACTTGGCTTTCTCGCCTCGCCGGTCGTGAATTACGCGCAGGCTCCTGCGATGGGAACGACGGTCGATTTCGTGCTGTTCTCTTCGGTCGGTGCTGTAAGCAATAATGGAATTTCACAACTCACAGGCAATGTAGGAACGAACAATGGTTCCAGTACATTTTTCGGAAATGTGAATGGCGGCATGCATGATAATGATGGTGTGAGTGCAC
>DATJEX010000369.1:0-4668 GCA_035496135.1 Bacteroidia bacterium | reverse complement strand
GAAATTCCGCTCGATGATCAGAAAACATTAGAGTTATATCAGCGTGGAGAAGCAAACGGAACATTCCAGTTCGAGTCAGTTGGAATGCAGAAATATCTGCGTGAGCTGAAGCCGGATAAATTCGAAGATCTCATCGCGATGAACGCGTTGTATCGTCCGGGACCGCTCGAGTACATTCCGAAATTCATCGCGCGTAAACACGGGCGCGAACCGATCACGTACGATCTGCCCGAGATGAAAGAATATCTCGAAGACACGTATGGCATCACGGTTTACCAGGAGCAGGTGATGTTGCTCTCGCAGAAACTCGCGGGATTCACGAAAGGTGACGCCGACGTGCTGCGGAAAGCGATGGGTAAAAAAGACAAAGCCACGCTCGACAAGATGAAGAGTAAATTCATCAGCGGCACAACGGAAAAAGGTTTTGATCAGAAAATATGCGAGAAGATCTGGACCGACTGGGAAGCGTTCGCGCAATACGCGTTCAACAAATCGCATTCTACTTGTTACGCATTTGTCGCGTATCAAACCGCGTATCTGAAAACGCATTACCCGGGCGAGTACATGGCGAGCGTACTCACGCACAACCTCGGCAACATCGACAAGATCACATTCTTCATGGAGGAAGCGAAGCGAATGGGAATTCCTGTTCTCGGCCCTGACGTGAATGAATCGGAAATAAAATTCTCCGTGAACAAAGCCGGGCAGATCCGTTTCGGCATGGGCGCGATCAAGGGCGTGGGCGAAGGCGCTGCGCAGGCGATCATCGAAGAACGCAAAGCGAATGGCCCGTTCAAAACCATTTTCGATCTCGTGAAAAGAATTTCGGCGAAGGCGGCGAATAAAAAAACATTCGAGAATCTCGTGTATGCGGGCGCGCTCGACTCGTTCACCGATCTGCACCGCGCCACGTATTTCAAACAGGACGGACCGAATTCAGCGACGTTCCTTGAAAAAATTCTGCGTTATGGACAGAGTTCACAGGAATCGAAAAATTCATCGCAGGGTTCACTCTTCGATGTAGCGGGCGATGATGGTGTGATGGAATCAGCCGAACCAACGATCCCGACTGTTGACCCGTGGATCCCGCTGATGAAACTGAAAGCGGAAAAAGAGATCATCGGAATTTATTTATCAGGACATCCGCTTGATGATTACCGTGTGGAGATGCAAACCTTCTGCAAAAACAGGATCGGTGATCTGAAAGATCTTCCCAAAATACGCGGGCATGAACTCACGCTCGGCGGCATGATCACGAGTGTGCAGCACCGCATGACGAAGACGGGAAAACCGTTCGGTATTTTCGCGCTCGAGGATTACAACGAGTCGCATGAATTCTTTTTGTTCGGTGATGATTATCTCAAATACAAACAATTCATTCTCACCGAAGGATTTTTTGTGATGATGCGCGGAAGTGTACAGCCACGTTTCCGTGACAGCGATCAACTGGAATTCAAGATCGGTTCGATGGAACTGCTGAGTGAAATTCTCGAGAAGCGTGTGAAACATTTCACGCTGCAGTTGCCATTGCCCGTGGTGAATGAAGATCTCATCAAACGCGTGCAGGGAATCGTTTCAAAATATCCCGGCAATGCCACGCTCAAATTCAAAGTGTTCGATTCAGCAGAAGGAATAAACGTAGAACTGCCTTCGCGCAAAGTGCGGGTGAAACCGGGGAATGAGTTGTTTGATGAATTGAAGGCGAGTGTTCCGGAGGGGGAGTGGAAGTTGAATTAGTCAGCCTTCGACAGGCTCAGTCTGACAAATTAAGATCTATGAAACAAGTCAAGTTAGAAGATTGGAAAATAGTCCCAGATAATTTACCTAATAAGCAGATTCGCAAGCAGCATTGGATAGACCATAGAATTCGCGAGACGGAAGACGAAAAATATGGTTTTTTGTTCTACAATAGAATTGAAGTAAGAATGGGATGGTATATGGGTTCCTTTGCAATTCTAACAAACAAGAACAATCCAATTTTCGTTTTTGATTCAGGAGATTTACCCTTCAATGATGTCTTTGAAACGGATCTTGTTTTTGGCAATCAGTCTGAAATAGTACAACTGGCACGCGATTGTTATAAGCAGTCGCTTAATCGTTCCTTTCACACGTTGTGCCTTATAGATATCAGAAGAAAATTATTTTCTATTCTGTCGTTTGAAGTTGCATGTTTTTATTGCCTTCAAGAGATTGATAAGAATAAATTCAAGATAGTACTTGACAAACCAGACCACTTTGAGCGCTACGAGAAGCGAATGAACAATAAGATCAGGAACTATTCTGGAATCGAAATCGACTGCACGAAACTTGAATGGATGGATCTAAGTAAGATTGAGAATTACTGCAATATCTTTTGGCTTAATCCAGAAAAGTTTGAAATCAAATAATCTCCGTGCAACTCCGTGCCTCCGTGTCTCCGTGGTAAAAATATTTTTAAATGAAAACAACTCACAACACCATCCTCATTACCGGCGGCAGTTCCGGCATTGGTTTTGCTTTTGCGGAACGCTTTTTAAAACTCGGCAACAAAGTCATCATCACCGGAAGACGAAAAGAAAAACTGGACGAAGCGGCGAAGCAGTTACCCGGCGTGATCGCTATTGTTTCTGATGTGGAAAATGAGAGCGAACGTGAAGCGCTCGTGAAGAAAGTCATAACTGAATTTCCCGACGTGAATGTGCTCATCAACAACGCCGGTGTGCAATTGATGACGGATCTTTCGAAACCTGTGGATAATTCACGCATGCGACGGGAATTCGAGACCAACCTCTTCGCTCCCATCGATCTCGCGACGAAATTCGCTGAGCATTTCAAAACACAGAAGGAAGCGTACATCATCAATATCACTTCCGGACTTTCCTTTGTTCCGATCGCGCGCGTGGCCATGTACTGCGCGACGAAAGCTGCGCTGCATTCACTAACACTTTCATTGCGTCATGAACTGCGGAATACTTCGGTGAAAGTACTGGAAGTCATTCCGCCGCAGGTCGACACGAAGCTCGGCGCGGAAGGTCGCGGTGGCGACGCGGGCACGCATGGGGGAATGCCGCTGAATGAATTTTTAGAAGAAGCGATGGCGGGTCTCGCTACGGATGAATCCGCCAATGGCGGAGAAATTGCAGTGGGCAGAGCGAAAGGTTTGCGTGAAAAAAGAGAACAGGCGTTTGGATTTATGAACCCACAATAGTCAGCCTTCGACAGGCTCAGTCTGACAATTTTAAGAACCGGAAGCTCTACAACGAACCTTGGTCAATCACCGAAAGACTTTATATCTTGTCGAAGTACAAATCGGTAAAAACAATTGCTTGTCAGACTGAGCTTGTCGAAGGCGGACAAGCGTACAAAAGAAATTATTATTCAAACAATGAAATCAAAAAACTTTTTACTCTCGGCGATTCTTCTCACACTCGTTTTGGGTGGAGGCTATTATTATTTTGAAACGCATTCCCTGCTCGCTTCGTTCGGCTGGAGAAAATGGTGCATGTATGCGCTGTATTATGCCATTGGTTGCGGAACGATCACCACGCTTTATGTCATTGCCACAAAGAAAGGATGGAATTCATTTCTGTTCTGGAATTCCCTGCAACTGAATTTCTGCGGAACGATCGGCATATTCTACTACATGTATTATTACAGCACACTTCTGATGCGCGGAAAAATTCTGTTGTATGTTGTTGCGGTGATCGCACTTTTTGTTTTGCAGACGGTCGTGTTCTTTGCGAATAGAAAACGGGCTTAAATAACAATTTCATTTGTCACAATAGACAATTTGCCGCAGAGGCGCGGAGGCGCAAAGGTTACGCGGAGAAAAGATTAAATTGCAGCATGGCCCACAAACACATTCCTCTTCCGATCAATCGCCTTGAAGCATTCAGCGACGGAGTGATTGCCATTATCATCACGCTGATGATCTTCGGGATCAAAACGCCGACGATCGCCGATAATGCGACGCGGAAAGAGATCTGGGAAAGCTGGATACCGCTGATCCCTTCGCTCGTGGCGTATGTGCTGAGTTTTGTGATGATCGGTGTGCTGTGGGTGAATCACCACCAGTTCTTTCACCAGCTGAAAAATATTGACAGAAAATTATTGTGGTACAATCTGCATTTGCTTTTCTGGATGTGCATCATTCCCATCCCCACATCATTTCTCGGATTGCATTACACCTGGCCGGAAGCAACAGCGTTGTATGGATTCACCATGTTCATGAATGCCGTCGCGTTTGCGCTGATGCGGGAATACGTCCACAAAAATGAGCATTTGCTGATCGATCATCTTTCAACAGCCATGCGCCATAAACTGCGGAGAAAATTACTGACGACGGTCTTTCTCTATTTCATTTCCATTTTCGCCGGATACATTTCTGTTTTCATTCCCATAGGCATATTTGTGCTCATCATCGCGATCTATTTCATGCCGCAGAATGTGGTCGTGGAGACGAAAGGTTGAATTTCCAGGGGGAAGAATTTGTGAATATCGTTTTTGAGTGAACTTTTTTTATCTTCACCGACATGATAGTGGAAACGTCCAACTCCTTTCTTGAGTACGCCGATCATATCATCTATGTGCGGCTGAAAGAAGGCAAGGAGATCACGATCGAGTCGATGAAGGAGCAATACAAAGCGCAGGAAGAACTCGTGAAGAATGACAAATACGCTGTCCTCGTCG
>DATJEX010000368.1:0-7742 GCA_035496135.1 Bacteroidia bacterium | reverse complement strand
TAATTTTATTAGCCGATGGTGTTTTGGTGTGAAAGGAAAGGATATGAAGAAACTTTTTGCGGAAGTGCTTAAAGACACTAGTGCTGAGTTTTTAAAGTGGGCAATGTATGCGATCGCTACATGGGAAAATAAGGAGAATCCACAAAACGTATTTCATATTCACGGAGGATCAGATAACCTCTTGCCAATAGATTATGTCGATGCGGATTTTACAATCAAGACAGGAGGGCATCTTATGGTTTTTGATCATGCTGAGAAAATTTCTGAAGAAATCAAAAGATATTTCAGCTTGTAAATCCATCAGCAAATCGTCTCACCCTCACGCACACTTCACCTCCGCCAATCCCGCAAAAAGATAGATCGCTTTTGTCTCTTTCTCAATGCAACGATACCGCGTTCTGATCTTCTGTCCTTTCACAAATATCCGTTCGTTGTAAATGAATTCACTCGCGGGTTTCAGTAATTCGAGATGAATGAATTCCGAAGGCTTGTCGAATTTCCTTAACGTGCGCAGGAGATTTTCATCCGAACAACTCGACGCGCCGGGATCGCGCATGTACCCGATGATCGCAGCGCGCACGTCATCCGGAAAAATATCGAGCTTCATGAACGGTCGCATCAGTTCCTTGTAACATTCTTTCCACTCATCGCCGTGCGGCTTCACACGATTGCCGAATCGTTCAAAGCAAAGTAAATGTCCGATCTCGTGCACGAGCGTGAGCAGGAACGCATACGGGTTCAGGTCGCGGTTGATGGTGATGGTGTGATTCTTTCCGTCGATCGGCGGATGATAATCGCCGTAACGGGAAGCACGCGGTTTCTTGATCTTGAGTTTGAAATTGAAATGGTAGATCCAGTCGGCGAGCATGGGAACTGCCGGAGGCGGAACATATTTCGAAAGAATGTGCTGGTTGCGTGCAAGCTGATCCACGGGAACGAATTGCTAATGCCACGAAGATACAAATCAGAATTCGCCGAACGGGTCCGTACTTTTCAACTGGAAACGAACAGGTTTTTCATTCGTATATTAGCGCAATAAGCAATTCGTTCCCTCCTTGAAATCTTACCGACACTTCAAACGTCTTTACATCAGCGGCATCATCCTTCTCGGGGTGATCACCGTAGGCGTTGCCGGCTATATGATCATCGATCCTTCGTTCACGTTCCTCGATGCATTGTACATGACAGTGAACACGATCGGGACGGTTGGATTCAAGGAAGTTCATCCGCTCGGACAGGTCGGACAACTCTTCACCATCTTCTTAATCATCACCGGTTTTGGTACATTTGCTTTTGCCATCTCTTCTTTCACGAGTTATGTGCTGAGCGGAGAATTCAAGGCCTATTACCAAACCAACAGGAAATTGAGCGCGATCGCAAAACTTTCAGGACACGTTATCATCTGCGGTTACGGCCGTAACGGTAAACAGGCTGCGCACATTCTGAAAAAACATGATCGTCGTTTTGTGGTGGTGGAAAGCAAAAAAGATATCGTGGAAGCGATCACGCATCGCTATTCCGATCTCGTTCTCGAAGGAGATGCGACAACGGATGAAGTGCTGGAGAAAGCAGGCATTCATCGTGCAAGTGCGTTGATCACTACACTTCCGGTTGATGCCGACAATCTTTTCATTGTACTCACCGCGCGTTCACTCAGCAAAGACATCACGATCATTTCAAGAGCGAGCGATGATAATTCCGACAAGAAACTCAGAACAGCAGGAGCGAATAATGTGATCATGCCCGACAAGATCGGTGGAGCGCACATGGCTTCGCTCGTTTTGAAACCCGACGTCATCGAATTCATCGACCACATTACCGGCCAGGGTGGACCCGATATCAATCTCGAAGAAATTACTTTTGAAAATCTTCCTGAAGCATTACGGAATAAAACCATCCGTGAACTGGAAATAAGAAACCGTTCGGGTGCAAACATCGTCGGATTCAAAACCGGCAGCGGTGATTATATCATCAATCCCGATCCGGAAACAAAACTGATCCCCGATGGGAAATTGTTCGTGCTCGGCACCCCGGAGCAGATCGGGAAATTGAGAGAGATTCTTACTTAAACTCCGCGCAATCTCTGCGCCTTCGCGCCTCTGCGGCGAAATTTCAGAATGAAAACAATTCTTATTACAGGTTCCAACGGATTACTCGGCCAGAAGCTGATCTACAATCTGCTCGCGCGGAATAGAAAATCTCCTTCGTGGAATATCATTGCCACTTCCAAAGGAGAAAACCGTTTGATCGAAAAGAACGGTTATACGTACGTTCCGTTTGACATTACCAATATATCAGAAGTCGAAACAGTTTTCGCGAAATACAAACCTGATGTAGTGATCAACACGGCCGCGATGACAAATGTAGATGCATGTGAATCGAAGAAGGAAGAAGCGAAGGCATTGAATGTGGATTCGGTTCGGTACATGGTTGATACAATTTCAAATCCCAAATTCCAAATTGAAAATTGTCAATTGATCCATCTGTCCACTGATTTTATTTTTGACGGGGAGAATGGCCCCTACAAAGAGGAAGATCAACCGAATCCGCTGAGTTATTACGCGCAAACAAAAAATGATTCGGAGAAAGTGGTCAGGAATTCCGGAATAAAGAACTGGTGCATTGTACGCACGATCATCGTTTACGGAATTGTGGATGGAATGAGCCGTTCGAATCTCGTCTTGTGGGCGAAAGATGCATTGACGAAAGGGCAGAAGATAAATGTGGTGAATGATCAGTTCCGCTCACCGACATTGGCAGAAGATCTCGCGGAAGGTTGTATGCTGTGCGCCGAAAAAAACGCGCATGGTGTTTATCACATCTCCGGGGAAAAAACAGAAAGCGTTCTCGACCTTGTTTATCACGTCGCTGATTTCTGGAAACTGGACAAGTCTTTGATCACACCATCAACTTCTGTGGGAATAAATCAACCGGCGAAACGTCCACCGAGAACAGGATTCATCATTGATAAAGCGAAGAGAGAATTGGGATACAAACCGCATTCGTTCATGGAAGGACTGGCGGTGCTGGACACACAATTGAGAATGGAGAATTGATAATTGAGAATGGATGATGGATGTGATTTATTTGTTTCAATTTTGTTTTTAAGGAAGAAGTATTACATTTGCCGCCTTTTACTTTTTATATGCAAGACCATGAAAGCAGAAAATTTGATCATGAAACGAACGATGGAGTTCTCCATCTCAGCAGTTAGCTATTCGGAAAAACTTGAAAGCGAGCGCAAGTATGTAATTGCAAAGCAATTTCTAAGATGCAGTACATCTATCGGCGCTAACGTGCGGGAAGCGCAGGAAGCTGAAAGCAAAGCCGACTTCATTCACAAAATGAGCATATCGTTGAAAGAAGCGAATGAAACACTTTACTGGATCGAGATCTGCAAACGATCTGAAAATTATCCCGACCCGGGAACGTTATTTGATTCTGCGGAAGAACTCAAAAAAATTCTCTCCGCAATTGTAAAATCCTCCAAACAAAACAGGAAGTATTGAACCGAACACCTTTCGCATTGTCCATTCTCAATTCTCCATTCTCAATTCTCCATTGATAAGGTTGGTGAGAGCCTTGCCGATCTTATCATACTTAAACTCAAATCCAGCTTTTAATAATTTCTCATTCGACACACGGCTTCCTTCGAGCACGATCACCGCCATTTCACCGAGTAACAATTTCAAAAGGAATTTCGGAACCGCCGGAAAAAATACCGGACGTTTTGCCGCGCGCCCAAGTGCCTTCATGAATTCTTTATTCGTGACGTGCTGCGATGCGACGGCGTTGTAAGCTCCGTTCATCTTTTCATTTTCAATCGAGAAAAGGACCGCGTTGCACAGATCATCGATATGGATCCACGGGAACCATTGTTTGCCCGAACCGAGCGGGGAGCCGATGAAGAACTTTACAGTTGGCAGAATTTTTTTCAATGCACCTCCGTCGCGCGCGAGGACTGCACCGATACGCAACTTCACACAACGCATTCCCACTTCTTCCAGCAGATCAGCGGAGGCTTCCCATTCCTTACAGCACTCGCCAAAAAAATCATTTCCGGGCGGATCTTTTTCTGTGAATATTTTTTCAGACGTAAAACTTCCGTAATAGCCAACCCCGGAAGCGGTGATGAGTACTCTTGGTTTTATTTTTTCATTCGCCGCACCTTTCGCGAGCATACGAAGTGATTGCGTCCTGCTTTCCACGATCAGTTTTTTCCGTTCAGCCGACCAGCGTTTCTCGCTCACATTCGCGCCCGAAAGATTCACGATCACTTCGGCCCATTCCATCGCGCCCGATTCTATGTTTCCTTTCAGCGGATCCCATGTGAATTGTTTCACCCGTTCGTCACGTGTTTTCTTTCTTCCAAGATGTGCGACGGTGTAGCCTTTCGACAGCAGCAGTTCTGTCAAATGTTTTCCGACCAATCCGGATGCACCGGCAATAAGGACTTTCATAGGGAAAACAATATTACGATTGATTATCCGACGAATTGTTCTCTTTCGGTGAAAAGTAATTTTAGACGGATGAATTGCTTAGAGGTACGGATTACTGATCATTGTGTAAATATGGATCGCAAATCGTAAGATTAGCCGTCCAATCAGTAATCCGTATATTCGTACTATCAGTAATTTATCCCATGAGCAACGATCTGATTTATGACAAACACATCTTCATCTGCACCAATCAGCGTGCGGCGGATGCGTTGCGGAAAAGTTGTGGCGAAGCACACGGAATGGAGATCGTGGATGCGTTCAAGAAAAAGCTGAAAGAGAAAAATCTACCGATCAAAATAAGGGCGCAGCGTGCAGGATGCCTTGATATCTGTGATTTTGGTCAGACGATTGCGATCTATCCGGAAGGAATTTTTTATGTTGGAGTGGAATTGAGTGATGTGGATGAAATTATTTCGGAGCATATTGAGAATAACAGAGTGGTGGAGAGGCTGCGTTTGAAGAAGAAGAATTAATAATTAACAATGAATAATTAATAATGGTGAAGCGCGTTGAGCGAGGCTTGTGCGAATTATTCATTATTAATTATTAATTGCAGGGAGTTCATCGCCTCTCCAATGTTCTTGATCCGCTCCCAACTCAACGACAATTTATTATTCATCTCCTTCATCTTCGCTACTCCCGGATGCGACTGCACGAATTTCAAAACCCGTGTGAAGGATTCCGATTGGTAATAAGGTGAATTCTGATTCGGGATGAAATATCCGGTCATCTTTCCATTCTTCAATACCAATCGCTCGAAGCCAATATCCATGCACAGCCAGCGCAAACGAACGGTGTCGATCAGTTCGATCACCTGTTGCGGAACGGCACCGAAACGATCGCGGAGACTGTTCTCGAAGATCGTGAGATCATTTTCCGTTTCGCTGTCATCAAGCTGACGATAGAGTGTCAATCGCTCCGTGATGTTCTTCACGTATTCATCCGGAATGAGAATTTCAAGATCGGTGTCGATCTGTGTGTCCTTCACGTAAACACCTTTGTGTCTCGCCGACTTATCATGCCGTTCTTCGTCACGTTGTTTCTCTTCGTCTTTGAACAACTCTTTGAATTCATTCTCTTTCAATTCCTGGATCGCTTCGTCAAGAATTTTCTGATACATGTCGTAACCAATGTCAGAAATGAATCCGCTTTGTTCTCCGCCGAGCAGATCGCCCGCGCCGCGGATATCGAGATCACGCATGGCGATGTGGAATCCGCTGCCGAGATCGGAAAACTCTTCGATAGCGCGCAAACGCTTCTGCGCCTCGCTCGTGAGCATGAACTGCGGTGGCGCGATGAGATAACAGAATGCTTTTTTGTTGGAACGCCCCACACGTCCGCGCATCTGGTGCAGGTCGCTCAACCCGAACATGTGCGCGTCGTTGATGATGATCGTATTCGCATTGCTGATGTCAAGCCCCGATTCGATGATGGTGGTAGAAACGAGAACATCCGTTTGTCCTTCCACAAAATCGAGCATCACTTTTTCGAGCTCATGTCCTTTCATCTGGCCGTGACCAACCGCGACTTTCGCATCGGGAACGAGTTTCTGAATGAGTGCGGCGATCGAATAAATATCACTCACACGATTATGCACGAAGAAAACCTGTCCGCCTCTCTGAATTTCAAAACGGATCGCGTCGCGGATCAGTTCTTCGTTCATCGTATGCAATTCAGTTTGTACGGGAAACCTGTTCGGTGGTGGTGTGTTGATGATGCTGAGATCCCGCGCGTTCATCAACGAAAATTGCAGCGTCCGCGGAATGGGAGTCGCCGTTAGTGTCAATGAATCTACCGTTGTCTTGATCGTTTTCAGTTTGTCTTTCACGCCCACACCGAATTTCTGTTCTTCATCCACGATCATCAAACCAAGATCTTTGAACTTAATATCATTCGATGCTAGCGTGTGTGTCCCGATGATAATGTCGATCTCGCCAGCTTCCAGTTTTTTCAGAATTTCTTTTTTCTCTTTCGCCGAACGGAAACGGTTCAGGTAATCGATCTTCGCCGGAAATCCTTTCAGTCGTTCCGAGAATGTTTTGTAGTGCTGTAATGCGAGAATGGTGGTCGGGACAAGCACGGCGACCTGCTTACTGTCGCAAACGGCCTTGAATGCCGCGCGGATCGCCACTTCTGTTTTTCCGAAACCTACATCACCGCAAACCAAACGATCCATTGGGTGTGGCTGTTCCATATCTTTCTTCACATCCATCGTCGCGCGCAACTGATCGGGCGTGTCCTCGTAAATGAAAGAAGCTTCCAATTCGTTCTGCAGGTAATTGTCCGGAGAAAAAGCAAAACCATTCTTCGCTTTCCGTTCTGCATACAATTTGATCAGGTCGAACGCAATTTCCTTGACACGCGATTTTGTTTTCTGCTTGAGATTCTGCCACGCGACAGAACCGATCTTGTCGATTCGCGGAACACTTCCTTCTTTGCCCGAATATTTTGAAACGCGGTGCAGTGAATGAATGCTCACATACAATACATCGTTGTCGCGGTAAACAAGACGGATCGCTTCCTGCAGTTTTCCGCTTACTTCGATCTTTTCCAGTCCGCCGAACCGTCCGACACCGTGATCGATGTGCACGACGTAATCTCCGGGATTGAGTCCGCGAAGTTCTTTCAGTGTCATCGCCTCTTTCTTGCGCTGGAATCCGTCACGCAGACGGAAACGGTGATAACGCTCGAAGATCTGGTGATCGGTGTAACAGGCGATCTTCAGATCGGAATCGATGAAGCCTTCGTGAATGGAATAGACGAGTGTGGTGTAATCGAGTTTTCTTCCGATGTCCTCGAAGATGGAATGCAAACGTTCAGACTGTTTCGCTCCGTCGGTGAACAGCACATTCTGAAAACCGTGCGCCGAATTTTTCGCGATAGCCTGAGTGATGAGATCGAAATTCTTATGGAAAGAAGTCTGTGGAGAAATGTTGAATGTAATAGCAGTCGCATCTTTCAGAATGAAACGGCTGCCGCATTCGATCAGGGAGAATTGTTTCAGTTCTGAGTCGAATTCAGTTTCACCGGAATATTGCTCGTCAGGCGTGAGATGATTCAGCGGTGAATCCTTCAATTCTTTTTCAAAGATCTCTTTCGCGTTTTCAAATTCCTTCTGCACGAGCGCGTTTGCCGATTCCATGTCCCACAGCCAGATCACATTAGGAGCATTCTTCCCATCCGCTTTGAAATAACTCAGAAATGATTCGCGGCTTTCTTCCAGCAGTTTTCCCTGAACATTCG
>DATJEX010000367.1:0-8605 GCA_035496135.1 Bacteroidia bacterium | reverse complement strand
AAGGTGGATTTTTCTTCGCATTCTTTTTTGTCCACCAGATGCCGGTGACCCCAAGTAAGACGAGGATCGTTGCGATGAATTGCGCCTGCACCACTCGGAAAGAACTGATGTGAAAAAGCGTAGTGTCGACGCGGATCAGTTCGATGAAAAAACGTTCCACACCATTTGCCACGAGGTAAATGGAGAAGAGCATTCCGGGCGAAGAAACTTTTTTGCGAACGTAGAACCAGAAAACGAAGAACAGCGCGATCATGATCATCGCTTCGTAAAACGGAGTTGGAAATACCGGTGCGACAAGTGTGGAATCATTTCCGTGAATGAGCGCCTGCAAAGGAGCGGTTTTATATTCAATGGAGGCAGTGTCAGTGTAAGGATTGATCTGGTGATTCACATTGTTCGGATAATCGTAAGCCCATGTCCAGTTCGGAAGAAATCCCATCCAGTGCGGTTTCGGTGCGTTATTCACGACACCCCAATCACCATCACCTGAAATATGGCAACCCAATCTTCCCACGCCATACGCGAGCAGGAGTCCGGGAGCGCACGCGTCCATCACGTGCAGGAGATCCAGTTTTTTCTTTCGTGAATAGATCAATACAGCAGCACCACCAACGATCAGACCACCGTACATGGTGAGCCCGCTGAAGGAGAAGAACATTCCTTTCGGATCGGCACGGAACTCACCGAAATTTTCGAGGATATGAAAGATCTTCGCGCCGAGAAATCCGAATGCCGCTGCAAGGAGTGTCATATTACCAACATGATCGCCTGCTTTTTCTTTTTCCTCGATCTCGATCGGTTGCGGAAGTTTTTTGCGTTCGAGATAATAGTAACGGCCGACTGTCCAGGCCAGCGCAACAACAATTCCTCCAATGAGATTTCCTTTCAGCGAGAGCATGTACGCACGCGGATCAGCATTCGCATCGGCCGTGGCAATGATGAGGTCGGTGAATTTGTAACCGATCACGAATGAAAAAGCGAAGTTGCTCACGATCTCGTTCGACGTCATGCGCAATCCTTTCATGTATTTGCGGACCTGCGGAACGAAATTCCTGAAGAGGCCGAGTTTCTCTTTCCTGTTGAGTTCTTTAGCGAACGCCCATGCGCAGAGCAGGAACGCGATCGCCACGAAGAATCCGAAACTCTGGAGCAATTTCAGGAAGGGAATACTTTTTCCGAAGAGATCTTTTACTGCGTCGTAAATGGTTGGATACATAATTCAGTTGTCAGTTGTCGGTTGCTTGTGTTGCTTGGTTTCTTGTGTTACTTGTGTTCCTTGGTTTCTTGTGTTGCTTGGTTACTTGTGTCACTTGGTTTCTTAAGTAAGAACAGGAAGGAATTCGGCAGCGGCAATACCATCGGATTCGGTTTTGGTAATGAGAACATCCACGATGCGATTGGTCATTTCTTTTTCATAGCGAACTTTTACTTTGACGTAATTGTCAGTGTAACCATGCATCATTCCGTTCCTTTCCTCGTGTTCAAAGAGTACAGGCCGTTCTGTTCCTTCATGCTCTGCGTAGAATTTTCTCAGTTTCTTTTCGGAAAGAATGCGCAGCATTTTATTTCTTTTTTTCCGTTCAGCAACCGGAACAACTCCAGTCATCGTGATCGCATCGGTGTTTGCCCGTTCGGAATAAGTAAAGACATGCAGGTAGGAAATGTCAAGTTTGTTCAGGAATTCATAAGTCTCAAGAAATTCCCTTTCAGTTTCGCCTGGAAATCCGACGATCACATCCACACCAATGCAGCAATGCGGCATGAGTGATTTTATTTTCGTCACGCGTTCCGAATAAAGCGAGCTCAGGTAGCGTCGGCGCATTTTTTTGAGGATGGTATCGGAACCAGACTGCAGCGGAATATGAAAATGCGGAACGAATTTTTCAGATGATGCAACGAATTGGATCACTTCATCGGTCAGCAGATTCGGTTCAATACTGGAAATGCGGAAACGATCGATGCCTTCCGCTTTATCGAGTTCGGTGATGAGTTCCAGGAAATTCTCTTCGCGTTTTTTTCCGCCGGTCAAACCTTTTCCGAAATCGCCGAGATTGACCCCGGTAAGAACGATCTCACGGATCCCTTTCGACGCAATGAGTTTTACATTCTCCAGTACGTCGGCGATGGAAGCGCTGCGGCTTTTTCCTCTCGCCAGCGGGATCGTGCAGAAAGAGCAGGTATAATCGCAGCCATCCTGCACTTTGAGGAACGTGCGCGTGCGGTCGTCCGATGAGAACGCGCTCACGAATGTATTCGCGTCCGCGATCTCGCAGGAATGAACTTCGGTTTCTTCTTTTTTAGCGGTTGATTCGAGATAGGAAAGGATGTTGAATTTTTCCGTTGCTCCCAGAACAAGATCTACGCCTTCGATCTTCGAAATTTCTTCCGGTTTGAGTTGAGCGTAGCAGCCGATGATGATGATGAACGCTTCGGGTGAAACATGCAACGCGTCGCGTACGATCTTGCGGCATTCTTTATCCGCATTCTCCGTCACAGAACAGGTATTGATGACCATCACATCGGCGCCGTCCCCGAAATTTCTCTTCTCGAATCCGGCAGCAATAAGCTGTCTGCCGATAGCGGAAGTTTCGGAGAAATTCAGTTTGCAACCGAGTGTGTGAAAAGCGACTGTTTTCGACATTGTAATCAGGGTCACAAAGATACAGAATAGACCCGCCCGAGAGAATGTGAGCGTGAAGGTGAAAAGGGGCGAACGAAATCCGGATTCTTTGCTTTTCCCGTGCACTTTTCCCGCTCACTTTCACTCTTTGTTCATAACCCTGTTTATAATCACTGCAACAGTCAACTATTTTCCCCCTTCTGAAATTGGTAAAATTGTTTTCACAAAGAATGAAAAATCACAACCGAAATATTCTCGCTTCATCCATTGTTGCGGCATTCTGTTTTTTGTCGTGCGGCGGATCGAAAAAGACAGTGGAAAAGGAACAGATCTTCCGTTTCAATGAATTGGGTGACGTACAATCGCTCGATCCTGTGAAAGCCGGTTCATTTGAAAATAACTGGGCGCTGAACCAATTGTATAACGGGCTGGTGGAAATGGACACGGCACTCAATGTGGATCCCTGCATTGCGAAGAGCTGGGAACTGAGCGATGACGGAACCATTTATACTTTTCACCTGCGGAACGATGTTGTTTTCCACGACGATCCGCAATTTCCGGGAGGAAAAGGAAGAACGGTGAACGCTTCGGATTTTGTCTTCAGTTTCAACCGTCTCTTCGACAAGAAAATTTCGAATGCTTCTTCGCTCATCGATAAGATCGCGCTGGATGAGCAGACTTCTCAGCCGGAGATCGAGGCGACGAACGATTCTACATTGGTCATTCATCTGCAACACGCGTTCAAACCTTTTCTCGGTGTACTCACGATGAAATTCTTCTCGGTGGTTCCGAAGGAAGTGGTGAATTTCTATGGTGATGATTACGGTTTACATCCTGTTGGAACCGGCCCGTTCAAATTGAACTTCTGGAAAGATCACGCGAACCTTGTGCTCGATAAGAATCCGAACTACTTCAAATTCGATGAGAACGGAACACGACTGCCTTACCTGGACAAGGTTTCGGTCACGTTCATCAAGGATCCGCAGTCGGCATACATGCAATTCATGAGCGGCGATATCGATATGCTTTCCGGCATTGACGCGATCAACTCCGAAAAAACGCTCGACAAGAATGGAAACCTCGCGGGGAATCTTGCCGATAAATATGTTCTGCAGAGCGCTCCCTTCCTGAAGACGGATTATTTCGGAATTCTCATTGATGAAAATCTGGACCTGGTGAAGTCGAGCCCGGTGCGGATCAAATTTCTCCGTCAAGCCATCAATTGCGCGATCGATCGTGACAAGATCGTACGTTACCGCAGGAATAATCTCGGAACGCCGGCGAATTATGGGTTCCTTCCGCCGGATATGCATGCGTATGATTCGCATCTGCTGAAAGGTTTCCATTACGACCAGGATGAAGCGAGAAGATTGCTGGATCTCGCCGGATTTCCCAATGGAAAAGGGTTGAAGAAGATCACCATCACCACCACACCAACGTATCATGATATAGCGGAAGATGTGGTGAGTCAGTTGGGCGAAGTGGGAATTCCTGCCGAAGTGGAGATCATGCCGGCGACGGCTTTCCAGTCGGCTGTCGCTGACAACAAATTGTTGTTCTTCCGCAAATCCTGGATCTGCGATTATCCCGATCCTGAGAATTTCATGGCGCTGTTCTACAGCAAGAATTATTCGCCGGAGGGACCGAACTACACACACTTTCACAATTCGGAGTTCGATCGTTTTTATGAGCATTGTCTCGTGGAACAGAATGACAGCATCCGTTCCGATCTGTTCTTCCGCATGGACCAGATCATAGTGGACGAAGCGCCGATCATTCCGTTGTATTACGACCAGGTGGTGCGGTTGCTGCAGAAGAATGTGAGTGGACTGCAGGTGGACCCGACTAATTCCATCAATCTGGAGAGAGTGAAGATCCAGTAAGCAGTAGGCAGTAAGCAGTAGGCAGTAGGCAGTAAGCAGTAGGCAGTAAGCAGTAGGCAGTAAGCAGTAGGCAGTAGGCAGTAAGCAGTAGGCAGTAAGCAGTAGGCAATTTTCTGTAGTAAATTGTGTCTTGATGCGGTATATATTCCTTTTATTTTTTTGTATGATCTTGATGACAGTTTCTGCTCAGAAAGACTCATTGCCTGTACCGGGAGAGATTTCGATAGATAGTACGGGAAAGATCACCATTCAATTGCACAAACAAACGTTGGGTGAAATATATCTGCAGGAATACAAGTGGAATAAATGGGTGACGTTTGATTCACTGAGGAGAAATGCTGAGGAAGATGACACGGTCTTTTATAAGCAAGCACGTTTTACTTATTCAGACATCCAGATCAGGCTGAAAGCCCCCGGGATGAAGGGTTCAAACGTAGCGAAGGTCCAATATTTCTATCCGGATTCCTGTTCACAATTCGATGGTAAATGCCGCTCCGGTAAAATTGGATTTCGCTGTGAACAGGATTGGCAGATCTACGATCAGTTTGGAAACATGGTGAAGAAGGGGCATTCGAAAACCATTGACGTTTCTGATCTTCCCAAAGGAGGATATTTCATCCTTTACTCCAATAAAATGTCGGAGTTTTTTCTCGACTGATCATAGCCCACCGATTAATCGGTGGGCTATGATGTTACCAGGACGGCGAGAGCAGGTGATCTTTTGATGCGGTGCACCGGCATAACCAGCCGGGATGGAACAGCCCGAGCTCACTGACTTTGATGTGTTGCTGGTACGCTCCCACAAAACGTTATCAGCCTTTTTCAACACTGAACGGTAAACCTAAAACAGCGAACAGCCAACTCAACTTTTTCCTTATTTTTACAACTCTTAAAAATTGTCAGCCTTCGACAAGCTCAGTCTGACAATTGAGCAACTAACAAACACAAGAAACACAAGTAACTACAATGGGCGTTTTAGTCGGAAAAAATTCAAAAGTGATCGTTCAGGGATTCACCGGGACAGAAGGAACTTTTCATGCTTCACAAATGATAGAGTTCGGAACCAATGTTGTGGGCGGAGTGACCCCGGGCAAAGGCGGCACGAAACATCTCGAGAAACCGGTTTTCAACACAGTGTCGGATGCGGTGAAAGCAACCGGCGCCGATGTTTCCATCATTTTTGTTCCGCCCGCATTTGCTGCGGACGCGATCATGGAAGCTGCTGAAGCGGGAATAAAAGTGATCGTTTGCATCACCGAAGGAATTCCGGTGAAAGACATGGTAGCGGCGAAAGAATATATCAAAGGAAAAGATTGCCGCCTGATCGGACCGAATTGTCCGGGCGTGATCACAGCGGGAGAAGCGAAAGTGGGCATCATGCCCGGATTCGTTTTCAAAGCGGGAACGATCGGAATTGTTTCCAAGTCGGGAACATTGACGTACGAAGCGGCTGACCAGATCGTGAAAGCGGGATTGGGAATCACAACAGCAATCGGCATCGGTGGAGATCCGATCATCGGAACCACAACGAAAGAAGCGGTTGAATTGCTGATGAACGATCCGAAAACAGAAGGAATTGTAATGATCGGTGAGATCGGTGGAGGACTTGAAGCAGAAGCAGCTCGCTGGATCAAAGCGAATGGAAATAAGAAACCGGTCGTTGGATTCATCGCCGGAAAAACAGCTCCGAAAGGAAGAACAATGGGTCACGCGGGCGCGATCGTGGGCGGAGCGGAAGATACTGCTGATGCGAAAATGAAAATTCTGCGCGAGTGCGGCGTTCATGTCGTCGATTCTCCTGCTACCATCGGAAAAAAGATGGCGGAAGTGCTGAAGAAGGTGACCGCATAATAACAATTGACTTTAGTTACCAACATTGGGGTCGGCCTTTGGTCGACCCTTTTATTTTTGCAGTAACAGAATGCTCAAATCACTTCACATAAAGAACTACGCGCTCATCGATCAGCTTGAGATCGACCTGGGAAATGGATTTACCATTATCACCGGCGAGACGGGCGCGGGAAAATCGATTCTGCTCGGTGCGCTCGGATTGCTGTTGGGAGATCGCGCCGATTCATCTGCACTTTCCGATAAAACAAAAAAGTGTGTGGTGGAAGGAAGTTTTGAATTGAAAGAATATCACCTGAAAGATTTCTTCAACGAGAACGATATCGATTACGAGCACCGTTCGCTGATCAGGAGAGAAGTGAGCGTGGATGGAAAATCGCGTGCGTTCATCAATGACACGCCGGTGAATATTTCCATTCTGAAAGAGATCGGGAATAAACTGGTGGATATTCATTCGCAGCATGAAACACTGATGCTGAATGAATCGAAATTCCAGATGAATATCCTTGATGCGGTTGCTTCGAATGGAGAATTGCTGGAAAAATATTCGGAAGCGTTCCGTGCATACCGGAAAACATCGCAGCTGCTTGCCGAATTGACCGCGAATGAAGCGAAAACGAAGAAAGATCTTGACTATTTCCGTTTTCAATTCGATGAACTGAATGAGCTGAAGTTGAAAAAGACGGAGCAGGAAGAACTCGAAGCGGAACTGGAAACGCTGGAGAATGCGGAAACAATAAAGGACGGGCTTGATAAATCTTCGCGCGCACTCGATGGCGGAGATGAGAATCTTCTGACAGCTCTCGCGGTGGTGAGAAGCACTTTGCAGCAGATATCTCGTTTCAATATGGATATCGAAGCATTGAAAGAACGCATCAACAGTGCGCACATAGAACTGAAAGATATCGCCGCGGAAATTGATTCGCTGAATGAGTCCATCGTTCATGATCCGAAAAGAATTGACATCATCCAGGAACGGCTCGACAATATTTACCGCCTGCAGCAAAAGCACAATGTGAAAACGGTCGAGGAGCTGCTCACCGTGAAAGAAGAACTCGAAACGAAGATCGACGCGATCGGTTCGCTGGAAGACCAGATCAAAAAAGTTTCGAAGGAGCTTGACACACTGAAAGCAAAACTCAACGACATCGGCGGAAAACTTTCGAAGAAGAGAAATGCAGCCGCGCCTGATCTCACAAAGTCGGTGAAGAAAATGCTGGCCGACCTCGGAATGCCGAATGCCGAACTGAAAGTGGAGATCGAAAAACTCGAAGAAGCGAACGACAAAGGATTTGACAAAGTGAATTTTCTTTTCTCGGCGAATAAGGGAAGTGCAGCGCAGCCACTGAATAAAGTTGCATCCGGCGGAGAATTGTCGCGACTCATGCTCAGCCTGAAAGCGTTGCTGGCGAAACACACCGCATTGCCAACGATCATCTTCGACGAGATCGACGCCGGAATTTCGGGTGACATTGCAGGAAAGACCGGGGAGATCCTCAAACAGATGTCGGAGAACATGCAGGTCATTTCCATCACGCATCTTCCTCAAGTGGCGAGCAAAGGGAAAGATCATCTCTTCGTTTACAAAGAAGAAAAAGGAAAACAAACATACACGCGCATCAAACAACTCGGCAAGGAAGAACGGGTGCAGGAAATTGCGAAGATGCTCAGCTCGGGAAAACCGGGAGAAGCGGCGGTGAGGAACGCAAAAGAGTTGTTGTCCATAAAATAGTTTCTATTCGCTGGAAGAGTAAGCAGTAGGTAGCAGGCAGAAAGCAGTAGGCAGTAGGCAGTAGGCAGTAAGCAGTAAGCAGTAAGCAGTAAGTAGTAAGTAGAATAGGCTTAGCGTCTTTGCGACTTTGCGTGATCCATTAATTACCGGATTATATTGAGTATCCGGTGGGTGGAAGGTAGGAAGCGGTAACTGCTGGTTTACCTAAATGAACTACATTTAGTATCCCAACTAATCCAAATCATCATGAAAAAAATCGTTGTGCTGGCATTGCTGGCCATGTCATCCTGCCTGCTGCATGCACAGGATTGGTCCGGTAAAGTCTACCAGATCGGAAGAATTTATCCAGGCTGGTACGTGACCAACGCCGGAGATACGGTCACCGGGTATTTCTACCACGGAAATCAATCAGGGAACCAGCAGTCGTGCAGTTTTTACAAGAATGAAATGGACGGAAGCGCGACCTCCGTTTTCAAACCGGAAAACATCAAGAGTTATAAAGTGGCGGATAAGATCTACCGT
>DATJEX010000366.1:0-5438 GCA_035496135.1 Bacteroidia bacterium | reverse complement strand
ATTTCTCTTTCCCTGATTCTTGGTTCTTGCGGTCTTTACGCGCAGGATTCTGTGCATTTGGATTCCATTCCGCAGGCGGAACGATCGTATTTCTGCACTTACGGATTTGAACTTGATTCCGTGCATTCGGCGATCCTGTTCAATGAAGTGTACGCGTGGAAAGGAACGCCCTATCATCGCGGCGGAACAACAAAGAGCGGAGTGGATTGTTCAGGATTCGTTGGAAAGATGTACGTGAGTGCTTACAACATTCATCTCGCAGGAAGTGCGCTCAATCTGTATTCGCAGTGCGACACCGTTCCGCGTTCGGAATTGAAAGAAGGAGACATGTTGTTCTTCAAGATCCGGAAAGGACAGATCTCACACGTGGCGATCTATCTCGGCAATAATAAATTCGCGCATGCTACCGTGCACGGAGGCGTGATGATCGACGATCTGAGTGAGCCGTATTACAGGAAATATTTTTATCGGGGCGGAAGACTGAAAAAGTGATGAGTTATAAGTGATGAGTTATGAGTTGTAAATCATAAACTCACAATTAACTCTTAACTCATCGCTTATCACTCATAACTACGGATATGTGAAATACATCTTCCAGCCGTTCATTTTATCTTCCGCGTACGTCATCTCCACCAATCTTCCCAATGAATCGTATTTCATTTTGACGCGGAGAATTTCATTCTGCACGACGGTCGTTTCGCTGCTCATGACGATGTTCACATTCTCGGTGGAGTTCACGGTGAGTAATTTTCCCTTGGGCGACCAGGTGTATTTGTATTTGAAAGGCGTGTAGGTGCAACCGGTGCATCCCGATCCGTAATAGCTGACGGCATATCCGAGTGAATCAAATTCGGTATCGAAATTCTGGTCGTACTGCGGATCCTGCTGATTCGGATCGCTGGACTTCACGGTTTTCACTTCGATCCTTCCCGCCTTCGCCGGACTATACATCGTCATCGGCAACGCGACATTCATCTTTGTTTTGGGAACGGCGTAATAGATATCCGGAAGTTTATCCACCGGAAATTTTTCCGACCAGCCTTTGACGAACGATTGCATGGCTGTATCTCCATTCGTGATGAGATAATGCACCTGTTTCACTTTCACCAGCATGGAATCGGATGAAGAGAAAACATAATTCACATGTGAATTACGGAATGAGGCGAGAAAAAAAACGGGAATGAGAAATAGTAGAATTGACCGCATAGAAGATCTCAGATGAGTCCGAGTTCGATCAGGTTCACCACTTGTTCGATCGGTGCATCAACTCCAGTCGGATCGTACTCGTATTTCAGGTTATTTCCGAAGAGTACCGCAACGCCCTGCCACATGAAAGCCTGGAGTCCGCCGCGATAATCCTTGATGATATCATAAGTAGTAAGACTGGTCTCGCGGTCCATCAACTTGAAAAGGATCGTAGCCTGCGCGCTGGTCATATTGCGCATATCGGATTCGAACTGCGCCACAAGTTCGTCCTGGCATTTCTTTTCAAAATCTTTTCTGTCTGATTCGGAAGTGAGCAAGGCAAGTTGTGCATCCATCTCCTGCAATTTCATTTTCGCCATCACCGCATAAGGATAAGCCTTCTTCACATCGCGCTTCAGTTTATCCCAGGCCTGTTTCTGTTTGTTATTCGCGAACGGCATGTCGGCCGTAACCACGCAGGTGAATTCCGTGATCTGGAAAGTGGTATCGCCATTGGCATCAACCGTGAAGGAAACAACACTTTTCGGATAAGAATTCACATCACCCACTCCCAGCACATCTTCCTGTGCCTGAACGAAGGTTCCGCTGAGTACCAAACCGAGTATGAGTATTGCGTTTTTCATGGTTACATGGATAGGATTCAAATCCTGTGCCAATTCCTGCACTAATAACGCTTAGCGCACCCCCTAAGTTACGACATGGAAGGCAATAATTGTTAACCGTTAACGGTTCATCCGCCGCGGCGGATCAGCTTTCGAGCGTCCGATTGCGTTTCCAGGCCGAAGAAGTGTTGATAACCTGTTCGCTTTGAGCCACACTTTTCTGCATGGAAAGCCAGCCCGACCCGAAGATCGAAGCGATCTCCAGTTCGTTCTTATCAGAGGCGTGGAGCATATCGGGAGTGAAATATTTCTTGATGAAATGCGTGTCGAAATCGCCCGAAGTGAACGCTTTGTGTTCGAGGACAAAAAGGCAGAACGGCAAAGTGGTCTCAACGCCTGTGATCGTGTATTCGCGGATCGCTCTCTTCATCCTGTTGATCGCCTCTTCCCTGTCTTTTCCCCACGAAACCAGTTTCGCGATCATCGGATCATAATAGATCGGGATGTCCATGCCTTCTTCGAATCCATCATCCACGCGGATCCCCGGCCCCTGCGGGCGACGATACGTCTGGAGTTTTCCGATGTCCGGAAGAAAATTGTTGGATGGATCTTCGGCATACACCCGCACTTCGATCGAATGTCCATTGATGGAGAGATCTTTTTGCGTGAAAGAAAGTTTTTCTCCTCTTGCAACTTTGATCTGCTCTTTCACGAGATCAATGCCGGTGATCATTTCCGTCACCGGATGTTCCACCTGCAAACGGGTATTCATTTCAAGAAAATAGAAATTCCTGTTCTCATCGAGGAGAAATTCCACTGTTCCCGCACCGGAGTAATTGCAGGCACGCGCAACATCCACAGCGCATTTGCCCATCTCGGCGCGTAACTCGGGCGTGAGCACACTCGAAGGCGCCTCCTCGATCACTTTCTGGTGACGGCGCTGAACGGAACATTCCCGCTCGAAAAGATAAACCGCGTTGCCATGTTTATCGGCCATCACCTGGATCTCAATGTGGCGCGGACCGGCAACATAACGTTCAATGAAAACGGAACCGTCGCCGAATGCGGATGTCGCTTCACTCACGGCGAGTTTCATCTGCTCTTCAAAATCACCGATCTTCTCCACGATGCGCATGCCTTTTCCGCCACCGCCGGCACTTGCTTTGATGAGCAATGGAAATCCGGTTTCGTGAGCGATCTTCTTGCCTTCTTCGAGTGAAGAGATCGCACCTTCTGATCCGGGCACCATCGGAATTTTATATTTTTTCGCGGCTGCTTTCGCCGAAAGTTTGTCGCCCATCATGTCCATCGCTTCGGGTGAAGGGCCAATGAAAATAATACCTGCTTTTTCAACTGCCGCAGCGAAATCGGAATTCTCAGAAAGGAATCCGTAACCGGGATGAATGCCATCCACTTTCAGTTTCTTCGCGACATCGATTATTTTTTTCTGATCGAGATAGGATTGAGAAGATGGCGGCGGGCCGATACAAACCGCTTCATCGGCATAACGCACGAACAGCGCATTGCGGTCGGCTTCGGAATAAACAGCGACCGTTTGTATTCCCATTTCTTTGCAGGAGCGCATCACGCGCAATGCGATCTCTCCCCTGTTTGCAATTAATATTTTCTTCATATCCTCTTCGGATTTACCTTGTCGTCAGGCTGGGCGAAGTCGTCGCCAGCAACAAGGATCTTTTTCATTCGCTTCAAAAATACGTGTTAATGATAAATGGTGAATGATAAATGATGAATTGACTGGTTTTTCTTGTACCACTTCAGGAATTTTGCGTTATTGAAGAGAATTGTCCACCCGATGCGGAAGTTTTTCTTTTTCTCGCTTTTGTTTTCACTGAATTTCCTTTCGGCACAAAACCTCGTGCTTGATCCCGGATTTGAGATCAAAGATTCCCTTCGTTCATTTTCCTCTTCGCACTGGACAACCCCAACGGCCGGAACAACCGACTATTATTTACTTCCGGAAAATCGCGATCTGAATTTTTTCGGCGGATCGACAAAAGCGCATAGCGGGAAAGGATTCGCGGGATTGATCACGTACCAGGTCAGTGTTCATAACAAGCCGATGAATTACCGGGAATATACGACCGGTCAATTATCGCAGCCGCTGGAAGCAGGTGTTACTTACCTCGTCACTTTTTTTATTGAACTCGGGAAAAAAAGCAATATCTGCTCGGATGCTTTACAAATCTCTTTTACGAATGCATTACCCGCAAGTTCAAACAAGCAGGAGCCACTGAAATTATCGGCACAACTCTCATTCGATCTCCATTCTGCAAATCTTTCACAGGGAAAATGGGTCAGGCTCACGGCCAATTATGCCGCGCATGGCGGAGAACTTTATTTCACGGTCGGAAATTTCCTGGATGATGCGCAAACTGTCGTCACTAAAACCAAAGTTCCATCTCACACTTCGCATCCCTGGGCGTATTATTATATCGACGATTTTTATGTCAGCGATTCATTGGCGATGGAGGCTCGGCCCGCAGTAAAAGACAGTGTTGTTACGCAAAATCCAAATTCAGCTGACACCTTACATATTGCCGCCGGAAAAATACTTGTGGCCAACTCGATTTATTTCGGAACAGATTCTTCTATTTTGAAAAAAGAATCATTTCCTGTTCTCGATGAAATTATTTCAGCAATGAAAAGTCAACCCAGCCTCAAAGTGGAAATCGACGGTCACACCGATGCACAGGGAACTTCGAAACACAATGATGATCTTTCACTCGCGCGCGCCAATGCCGTAGCGGATTATTTCACCTCACACGGAATTGAAAAAAACCGCGTTACCACAAAAGGATTCGGTTCATCCAAACCGCTCGTCAAAGAGCTCACCGATGATGACCGGGCAAAAAACCGGAGAGTAGAATTTATTTTTTCAGAATGAAAAAGATAACGCGCATTTTTCTCTTCATTCTTTCCGCGCATGGCATGTGTGCACAGAATCTTGTGCTCAATCCCGGGTTTGAAATAAACCGTTCATCCGCGTGGGTCACGCCGCTGGAATACAACCGCACCGATTCATGGCATCAGCCCAGCAACGGAACATCGGATATTTTTTCTGTTGGTGATCTTGAGCAGGGCCCGCAGGCGGATTACATCAAGGATTTTGATGTGTACGGCGGGGAAGCGCATCCGCATTCCGGAACGAATTTCGGTGGCGAGATCATTTATTCGCAACTCGAAGATCAGACCGAATACCGTGAATACATGACGGGACAACTTTCCCAACCGCTGACGATCGGAACGACTTACACCGTTTCTTTCTGGATGCAACTGGGAAAAGGTTCCAAGTACAGTATTTCTTCCATCCAGATCTATCTCTCGGCCGAAGATCCCGGCGAGTGGAGCACGATGCATCACCTGAATTTTCCTCCGCAACTTGATCTCGATCTGGCGGAAGTGAATGAACAGAAAGGTGAATGGGTGAAAGTCTCCGCAACATTCAGATCACGCGCGAATGAAAAATATTTCGTGATTGGGAATTTCCGCGGCGACCTGCTGACGAAAGGAACCAAAACAAAAGACAAGATCAAACACGGACACAATTACACGTATTGTTACTTCGATGATTTTTATGTGGGGATCGGAGATGAAACGAATTCTTCCGCT
>DATJEX010000365.1:0-10075 GCA_035496135.1 Bacteroidia bacterium | reverse complement strand
ATGAACCAGCACACAGCGGAGAACGTGATGGTGTCCTTCAGAATTCCCGATCCCCAGAAAAGAACGGAAGGAACGAACAGTGCGGCGAAAGCGAGACGTTTCTCAATTCCTGGATAAAGCCTGTTCAACAGAAGAAAAAGCTGCCATGTTCCGAAGAAAGACAGGAATGCCATGACAATGCTGGAAAGAACATAACTGCGGAAGGAAACGTAGAGGATCGGAACGATCATTTTGATCACAAAAAAAGTATTCGGATCAAAATACATGAAAGCATGCGGGTAGCCGGTTGAAGAAGTGAATAAAGAATAATTCTCAATGCTCGGACTGGTGGTGAGCACCGTCATCATATGATCGGGATGCTGCATTCCGAGATTCATAATCGCCCTCGCGCTCTCGTAATAATTCACCGTATCGCCTCCTTCGTAATAATAAGTATAGATGACACAGAAAACAATCCCGCTCAGCAGCTTCACAAAAATGGCCGGTGAATAAAAACGATAGAGCGGATTTTTTTTGATGCGGGACGACTGGACAAAGAACACATAGATCATGATCACCACCACATAAATAAGTGCCATCACCCATTCGAACGGATAGATCTTTTTGAGATAACTATAATTCTGGAGTTCGAACATTGCTCAGTCGTGATGGTATTTTTCTCCTTTGAGAATGGTGAATGCACGATAGACCTGTTCCAGTAAAATTACGCGAACCATCTGGTGCGTGAAAGTCATTTTCGACAGCGAGATCTTCTGGTCGGCGCGCTCCACGATCTTTTTATGGAATCCGAAAGCTCCGCCCACCAGTAATACCATTCGCTTGTTTCCTGCCAGTTGCTGCTTGTTCATCCACTGCGAAAGTCCGGTCGAACTCATTTCCTTCCCGCCTTCATCGAGCAGGATCAGCTTGTCGCCACTTCCGATCTTTGAAAGCACCTGTTCCGCTTCGGCCTGCAGCATCTGCTCCTTGTCCATTTTACCTTTATTCTTCGATGAAGGAAGTTCGATGATCTCGTTCTGGCAATAATGACCCAATCGATCGTGATAAATGCGCATTCCTTCGCTTACCCAGCGATCTTCCGTTTTTCCGGTGAAAAGAAATATCAACTTCATTCCGCCCAAAAGATTAATTTTGAATCCAATGGAGGTGCTAAAATACCCTATATTTTGGCTCGATACTTGCAATATTCCCTGCAAATCCCAATGAAAATGAAAACGATAGTGGCAGTCCTGATGATGTTCCTGGTTCCCTTCGCCGGCAAAGCGGGCATGGTAGACCAGGTGGAAAAAGCTGTGGAAACACAGGACGTTTCCTGCATCTATTCTTACCTCGTTTCGATGGATGTAGTGGACGATATCGCCGCTGCGATCCGTTCGGGCAATGCAGAAGCACTCTCCAAATATTTCGCGGATAATGTGGACCTGAAAGTGCTCGAGCAGGAGAATATTTACAGCCGTGCACAGGCCGAACTTATCCTGAAGGATTTTTTCGCGAAACATCCTATCGAAGAATTCACCGTAGTACACAAAAGCGTTCCGAAGAATGAAAGCCAGTTCGCTATCGGCACACTCAAAACGAGCAATGGCGTGTACCGTGTTCATTACCTCATGAAAGCCTCCGGCGGAAGTTCCAGCGTGACGCAGTTCCGCATCGAAACATCTGATGAGTAATTCCACCGGATACATACGTACACTTCCCGATCTCGACCTTATCGACCGATTCATAGTTGCCGCTCTTGCAGAAGATGCCGGCGATGGTGATCACACTTCTCTTGCTTCTGTTCCCGCAAATGCCGTGAATAAAGCCATCCTGAAAGTAAAGGATGATGGCGTGCTCGCAGGAGTGGAACTCGCGGAGATCATCCTGAAAAAAACAGATCCTTCTTTCCAGGTCAATATCTTCATTCCCGACGGCACGCTCGTAAAAAAAGGTGACATCGCATTTGAAGTGGAAGGAAATTCAAGAACCATTTTACTTTGCGAACGTTTGCTGTTGAATTGTATGCAGCGAATGAGCGGGATCGCTACGTCGACGTATGAACTCGTGAAAAAATGCGAAGGGACCAAAGCGAAGGTGATCGACACGCGTAAGACCACTCCCCTGTTCCGCTATTTTGAAAAATGGGCGGTTCGTATTGGTGGTGGAACCAATCACCGTTTCGGATTGTACGACATGATCCTGATCAAGGACAATCACGTGGACTATGCCGGAGGAATTTCAAATGCCATTCTTGCCACCGAAAAATATCAGCGTGAAAAAAACCTTCACCTGAAAGTGGAAATTGAAGTGCGGAACATGAAAGAGCTTGATGAAGTGCTCGCGACAGGAAGAGTTCACCGCATCCTGCTCGATAATTTTTCTCCTGCTGATCTGGGTGTTGCCGTAAAAAAGATCAATGGCAAATACGAAACAGAAGCTTCGGGCGGGATCACGTCAGAAAATATCCGGGCGTATGCCGAAACAGGTGTTGACTTCATCTCCGTCGGCGCATTAACACATCACGTCAAAAGCCTCGATCTTTCGCTGAAGGCGGTTTGACGATCTGAAGTCTTATCTCTCTTTTTATTTCCGTTCATTTATTCACCCGCGTTTCTATTATTTAAGGAACAAGGAAGAAGGAGCAAAGATGATCCGTCGAATCGTCGCTATCGGAATGTAATGTAACCATGGAATGAAAAATCCTTGCTCCTTCTTCCATCTTCCCTGCTCCATACTCCATTCGGACCAAGCCAGGCTCTGCAAACCTCATTCACATTAGCTACTTTTGTGAACGTCATATATGATCAAACGTTTCTTCCGTTTTCTCCGAACACTTCCACCTGCGCGGGCGCTGAGCAAACTGGCCCGCAGGATCAAGCTTCCTTCTTTTGAAGGCTTATCACTGTACGAAGTTTCTGTTTTTTTCGGAAGAGGAATCAATCGCGGAGGATTGAAACAGCGCGCTTCTTCCATGGCGTACAATTATTTCCTCGCGATCTTTCCGGCGATGATCTTTCTCTTCACGCTGTTGCCATACATCCCGATCAAGAATTTCCAGGATGGACTTTTTGAAACCATCCGCAGCATCATGCCGAAAAGCGGATTCGTTACAGTGCAGGACACGATCTACGAGATCCTGCATCACCAGCATTCCGGGCTTCTTTCCATCGGATTCATTGCGGCACTTTACTTCTCCATGAATGGATTCACTTCCATGATGAGCGCTTTCAACAAAAGTATTCACGTGAGAGAGCAGCGCAAAGTATGGAAGACACAACTCATCGCACTTCTTCTTGTTGTGTTCCTTGCAGTGGTGCTGGTTCTCGGTGTACTCATCATTCTCGGATCGGAGATCATCATGTCAAAAATGACTCCCGAAGAAAATGTCCGCCGTCACGCGCTGAACATCGGAAGGTGGATCGTGGTCGGAGTACTTTTCATGTTCACCATCGCTGTCTATTACCGCGTAGGGCCTGCACACCGCATGCACCGGAAATTTTTCTCGCCCGGTGTTTATCTCGCAGCCGTATTGATCATACTCACTTCAATCCTCTTCACCTGGTACATCAATAATTTCGGAAGGTATAATAAACTCTATGGCTCCATCGGCTCTGTACTTGTGGTCCTCATCTGGATCTATTACAATTCCATGATGCTGCTCATTGGTTTTGAACTCGACGCGGGAATAAACGGTGCGAGACACAACAAACGCACACTGCTGGAACAGGAAGCGGTGGAAGAGAAAAAAGAAGCGGAGCAGGTTTGAACACAAACCAAACTTTCCTTTAGTACGAACTACGAAACTGGCGAATATGCCAAATACGGATCCGCTAAATGTATGAAGTACGTAGGTTGTCTTTCGGATTCGAACTATTCGTTCTTTCGCAGTAAGCGTATACGCGCATTTCGTAGTTCGTACTAAAGCCTAAAGAACTTTAAATGCGGAGAAATAATAATTGTTCTGCGCGGCGATGAGTTCCACTTTCACATAGTACGCAGCGAGAAATTCAGAGAAGGCGAGGAATTCGTGCGTGGGAACCGTGAATTCATCAAACAGGATGAGGTCTCCCTTTTTGATATGAGGAGCAAGTGTTGTCAGAACGAACAAGGTGGAAGTGTACAGATCGGCATCCATCAGGATCACATTCCGGCGCGCATCGCTCTTCATGTTCTTCACATGCTTCGGCAATGTATCCTGGAAAAGTCCCTTGTGAAATGTCGCGCGCTGATCGTTCACATCAGGCAATTTTCCTCCGGCCGACATCGCTCCTGCTTTAAAAACATTCCAGTCTTCGGGCAAGCCGGTGAACGTATCGAATCCATCGAAGGTAGAAGCGGGATCTGCGTTATGCTCCACCCACCATTTGAATGATTTGCCGGCGGCCACTCCGAACTCGAGGTAATTGATCGGGCCCGTGAGCTGTTCTTCCTTCACCAGGAAATCATAAAGATTGTAACGCTTGTTGTAATCCCATTTGCGCGAATAGAAATCGTTCAGTTTGGGTTTCCCGGCCTTCGCTCTCCACCTCGACATTTTCGAGAGATAAACCAGGTTCATCATGAATCCTTCGAATGGTTTGACGATACCATGAAGTTTCATGCGCATGAAACCCGTTTTTGTTTTCCGGATGAACCAGAGTTTGGTCTGCATATTGGGCTACAAATGTACCCAATTCAATATTCACCACTCAGAAATATTGATTTTTCCTCACAGGCTGATCGACCTGAATTTTTTCATAAAAAAAACCGGGCAGCTTCCGCAGTTTTTAAACCCACTTCAGCAAAGGAAAATCGAGCGGATTGGGCAACAACTCATTCTTAGGAAAGATCCTGAAACCGTATTCAAAAACTCCAGGCAATGTCATGGGCATTTTACATTCATATGTTACCTGTTTGTTTTTATTTACAACAGGAGAAAGTTCCTTTTTAAAAAGGATACTGCCGAATGTTTCCCCGGGTTTCCTTTTGTTGATAAATACGATTTCCACACCAATGTCTTTTACTGCAAGTTCGTGGAGGTCGAGTACAATGCGCGCAGTGAATTCTTCGCCAAGCGGAAAAGCCTTATTCGTAGAATCATACACCTCGGAGTTGATGACCGCAATATCTTCCCACTCCCGCGTTACTTTCAGCTTCCAGCTTGCGAGACGCCGTGCCGCCGCGAAATCATCCTGGCTGATACGCGCACTTCGCTCAGCGAGAACCCTGTAGTATTTTTCCAGGTATTCGTTCAGCATGCGCGTTGTGGTAAATTGCGGAAGGATCCTGATCATCGCATTCCGGATTTTGGAAATCCACTTTGACGGAATTCCGTCTTTGTCCCTGTCTATAAAAAGCGGAATGATCTCTTCTTCCAGCGTTTGATAAATCGATTCTGCATCCATTTGATTCGATCCTTTGTAATTCAAAAGCTCCTGTGAAGATGTGATCTTCCATCCCACTTCCGGGCTGAATGCTTCTGCCCACCATCCATCCGGCACGCTGAAATTGAGTGCACCGTTTAATGCCGCTTTCATTCCACTTGTACCGGAAGCTTCCATAGTCATTTCAGGCGTGTTGAGCCATATATCCACGCCCTGTACAAGTTTCCGTGCAAGATTCATATCGTAATCTTCAATGAAAATAACATGACCGGCGAATTCATCGAGCTGCGAAATGCGGATAATTTCCTGCAAAACCTTTTTTCCTTCCAGGTCACGCGGGTGAGTTTTCCCGGCAAACAGGAAAAGAACCGGACATTGTTCATTTCTGAGAATAGCTGCGAGTCGCCGGGTATCTTCGAAAAGAAGAGCGGCCCGTTTATACGGAACAAATCGGCGGGCAAAGCCAATAATGAGCGTTTTATCATTCAATGACGGGGATTGACGGCTCGCTTTTTTTATACCTGCCATCGGGACTCCTGTCCTGGCGATCACTTTCTCTCTTACATGGGCGATCAATGCTCTTTTTAATTCAAGGTGGATATCCCAGATGACCTGGTCGGCAACTGCATTGAGTTTTTCGGGGATGCAGAATTTTTGAGGATCAACGGAAAAATTTTTACCGAAAGTATTTTCATGGAATCGTTTCCATGCCGGAGCTGTCCAGGTTCCGTAATGCACGCCGTTGGTAACATGGCCTACCTTGAGTTCTTCTTCCCCGAACCCGTTCCACATATTCGAAAATATCCGGCGTGTGATCTTTTCATGAATTTTACTTACGGCGTTCATTTCCTGTGAAAGATGAACAGCGAGATAACTCATTGAAAATTTTCCGGCCACATCATTTTCAATCGAATGGCCAAGTGCGATAAATTTTTTCCAGCTGATATTGAAAAGAGTTGCATGATGCGAAAGATAGGCGCGCAGCAGATCTTCGCTGAACACGTCGTGGCCGGCGGGCACCGGCGTATGTGTTGTGAAAAGAGAAGAGGACCGCACCACTTCGAGCGCTTCTTCAAATGAAATATTGTCTTCCTGCACACGCATGCGCAGAAGTTCAAGCCCGGCGAATGCAGCGTGCCCTTCGTTATAATGGTAAACATCCGGTTTCAAACCCAGGTGATACAACAACCGCACACCACCTATTCCGAGCAGTAATTCCTGCTTCAGCCTGTTCTCATCATCTCCTCCATACAATTGCCCTGTTATCATCCTGTCTTCGGTGCGGTTTTCAGAAATATCTGTATCGAGCAGGTACAGATTCACACGGCCCACTTCAACTTTCCACGCTTTGGCATACAACGTGCGTCCGGGAAATGCAATACTGATCTTCAGCCACGAGCCATCTTTTCCATATAGCGGCTGCAATGGAAGATTTGTGAATTTCAGGATCTCTTCCGCTTCCACCTGTTCTCCATCCGGAGAAATGATCTGCCTGAAATATCCGTTACGGTAAAGCAAGCCCACTGCACTCACGTTGAATGCTGCATCACTCGCTTCTTTCAGGTAATCGCCGGCAAGTATGCCCAGGCCACCCGAATACAGTTTGAGATTTGCATCCAGTCCGTATTCCATACAGAAATAAGCGATGTGAGGAGCAGATGACCGCGGGCGATCCATATAACTGCTGAATCTTTCCGCCACGGCATCCAGGTTTGCTGTAAAATCCTTGTCCTGTTCCATCCGCTTCAACTCTGCGAAGGGAAGTATATTCAACAGGACGATCGGGTTCTGAAGACAGCTGTGCCATGCTTCTTTATCAATGGATTCAAAAAGTTCCTGAGCGTCATCGTTCCATGACCACCATAAATTTTTCGAAAGCGTTTCAAGCATTTTCAGCCGCTCCGGGAGCTGTGTTTTTACAAATATTTTTTTCCACTCCGGCAGACCGGATTGCGGCATTTCAACATCTTCGCAGGCCTCAAAAGACTGTACGCCGGCTTCATGACGGAAACGATGCGCCCGTCCTTCTGTTTTCTGCAATGCGATCGAGTAGGCTTTCTTGTAATGCTCGATATGATTTTTCCAGAGTGCTTTCTTCGACAGGTCCGAGGCGGCATCCCGCGCTGCATTGATCTCGGTTGCGGTCAATGCACTGTATTTCGAGATCGTTGCGGCGATCATATGAACAACTTCCAGATCATTGTTGTCATTCCTGTCAATGACAACGATACCTTTTTCAATTCCTGTAAGCCCTTGCGGAACGATCATGCCGAATCCCGTGAGGTTGGTGGTCACAGTAGGAATATGAAATGCAAGGCTTTCCAATGGTGTATATCCCCATGGCTCGTAATAAGAAGGAAATGCTGAAAGATCAAATCCGATCAGGAGATCGTAATAATGCATGTTGAAAATACCATCATCACCACTCAGGTACACCGGAACAAAAATTGTTTTCACTTTTGTTTTTTTTCCGTTATCCAGTTCATTCTGCCGGATGCGATTCAAAATAGGATCAGTGTCAGCTCCCTGCAAATAGTGTGTGAGTACACTACTCCTGTTCCGGTAAACTCCGGATTCCATCTGCTCCAGCAATCCTTTCCGGGGACCGGTATGATGAGCGGGAATGCAAATGAATGCAACAACGTTTTTATTGAGATCGGTATTACGGTTCAATTCTCCGAGTGCATCAATGAACAGATCGATCCCTTTATTGCGAAACTCATAACGTCCGCTCTTGATCAGCAGAAGACTGTCTTCGGGAAGTTTTTCACCACACAGCGCACTGGCTACTTTCAGTAATTTCTTTCGTGCCAGTGTCCTTTTCTCCTTGAAAAAAAACGAATCAGGAACAATAAAATTCTCAAACCCGTTCGGCGTGATGATGTCGGGATTTTTTTCAAGAAACAGCGAACATTCCCTGGCTGTTATTTCACTCACCGTCGTAAAGCAATCCGCATTGGCCGCTGAGATCTTTTCGAGTGAATGCTTGGAGACCACATTGAACGCGCGCGCTTCCTGGTCTCCGTTGTAAGAATTGAATTTACTGTAAAGCGGCAATCCGTTTCCTGCAATAGAACGCCCCACTACTGTTGCATGCGTAGTGAAAACCGTTCCGATCTGGGGAACATGTTCTTCCAGGTAGAGCAGCCCTGCACCGGTCATCCATTCGTGAAACTGCGCTATGATCTTGTCGCTGAAGGTCAGGTAATGGTGATAAAAACATTCGATCACCATGCCTGCTGCATAACCAAACAATGCCGGTTCGATGTAGTCCCATTGACCCGAAAGCGAATCCACTTTATAACGCAGCCAGAGATCGCGGAAGATGTCATCTTTCCTGTGAAAAAGCGGCGTAAAGTCAATAAGTATCGCGATCGGGTTACCTGTAATTTTCCATCTGCCGATCCGGATCTTCAGCCCGATCGAAGCTGCATGATTTTTCCATGATTTGAAAAGATCATTATCCTCCGCGAATTCCGGATGTTCCGCCGTGCCTTTCCAGGTATCGGGGCCGATCATGATGAGCCGGTCTTCCCATTCATTCACAAGGGTGAGTGCTTTCGTGGAAATTACGGTATGGATACCGCCCACTTTGTTGCATACTTCCCAGCTTATTTCAAAAATGTAGTCCGGTTTCAGTCCCTTTTCATCCATGACAAATTGCTTTGATTGTTGGCACTAACATCGGTTGGCAGCGGAGCCTCCTGTTTTTTTATTTTCTTTTTTCCAGGATAGAAGATGTCACGGCCGGGTGAGGATTGTTCGAGGTGCGAATTGATCCGTGCTTCGAAATCGCTGAGGACATTCATATAATTGATGTAAGCATCAAATGGGCTATTGTAGTGATTGAAATATTTATGCACATCACCGTCAGAAAAAAACTTCGTACACATGTAATAAAAATGATCGCTGGTCTGGAGGTAATCCCAGTCGCGCAGCAAACGCGGATCCCTGCACTTTGCAATTTTTTCTTTCAGTCCGTACAGCGTTTCAAAAGCATTATCCTGTAGATCATTTCCAAGCCATGCCGACAGATCACGCTCCTGGTCTGCCCATGAAACGGGTTGTGTCATACTCAGCTGTCCCACCGGCTGAAGCTGTGCAATTGCTTCCGAAGGTGTAACAAATTCAAAATCCGAAGATGAAAAAATATGCTGTGGAAGTGCATGCAGAAAATCAAAAATCCCTGTCTCTTTCCATTGATGTTCGCCGAATGTTTCATAATCCATGAAAAGATTGACGATCTCTTCTTCCCCGGGAACAGCATTCAGCCAGCCCACAAATTTTTCCGCAGTGAGCGGCCAGCTGTTCCAATCGCGTTGTGAAAAACGGAAAGCGATATCATCACTGAGACGGAAATTCTTGAGCAGCAGGCGGAGTTGCGGAGTCGCTGCGCTGCAATAAAGAAAATTCGGGCTTTTCCAGCCCAGCACCTGGTCGGCGCCTTCGGCCAGCATACCCCGGAATCCCATTCCGTTTACCAGCGAACCAATGCGATCGGAAAAGATCAATTCGGTGTTTCTGAAGATCTGTGGCCTCTGCCCGAACAATGCTTCAATTTGCGCCGCATGTTCATTTACCTGGCGTGAGAATTCATCAGGGTCAACAAGTGCCGACAGGGAATGCATGCTTGTCTCGGCCAGAAATTCCACGCACCCGGTTGCAGCGAGTTCACGGAAACTCTGCAGTACATCGGGAGCATACATGGTGAATTGCCTGAGCGCTGTTCCGGA
>DATJEX010000364.1:0-14623 GCA_035496135.1 Bacteroidia bacterium | reverse complement strand
CCCATTGTGTGTAATGCGTTCCCATCATATCATTCATGAACGTTCTCGCAGCATTCGTCGCGAAAGGTCCATCCATGAAATACGCCACTTGTTGTCCGGACATGAACAGTCTTCCACCTCCGTTCAGAAAAGTGGTGAGTTGCGGAAGAAGCAAACTGTCGGACCAATACGGAAGTGAAATGTAAGTGTAACCGACATTGAAATAAATATTCCGCACACCTGACATCATGTAATTCTGGAAGGCGTGGACGAGAATGTGCTGGTCATCGAGATTTCCATAAGTGGTACAACCTGCATTCGCCAATCCATTGGTATAAACAGACGACCAGTTGTTCGCATCGCCGGGAATGGATTGATCGAGGATCGTATTCGAATTATTCACGACGAGATCCGTTACGCCCGACATCACGTAAACATTCACGAACATCGGCGGCGCGGTCGGATTGGTCACGGAAGTCATCGTGAGTGTATATTTTCCCACGCCGGGATTTGCATTCGGCGTTACGTGAATGGAAACGGGGTAAACAGTTCCGGAAGGAATGGTGAGTGTGGTGGTCGTTGCGTAGGTGATGCTGTTCACAGAAAAATCAGAGCTCCATCCCGATGGTGCGTTCGAAGTGAGTGTGTAATTGAATTGTTCGGAACCGCTTCCGCTGTTGCCGCTCGTGAATGAAAAGGTCTGTGCTGTGTTCGCAGGAGAATTGATGAAATCAGGATTCACCTGCGTCATCATTTCATTCACCGGAGGATCCATGGTTGAACCGCACTGAATGATCTCTTTTGTCACGGTGTTCTGAATGAAAGCGACCACTTCAATTTTATTCGGATTCACCCAGAATGCCTGGTCTTCGGAAAAATTGAACGGGCCGAACGTCGCAGAATTTCCGGTGGAAGGAATTGTGATCGCCATTCCGTTATCACCGGGAAGCATTTCGCGGAACACATCCGGGAAATACGTTTCTCCGTTCTGTCCCGGAGGAGAAGTGAACGTAGTGTCGTGCTGGATCACTGCGCAGAACAAACGGAAAGTTCCGGCCGGAACAGCACCGATGGTTTGAACAGTAACTGTCGCGTCGCGGTTATTTCCATTGTCGACCTGCGTGACCGTGATCTTTATCGGGCTTCCTTCATTCCAGGTATTATCCACATCAAGTTGGGAAAAGAAAGCGGGATCAGTTACTTTTTTTATTCCGCACAGGCGCATTTGCGGGATCGCGTTGATGTTGTAGAAAAAAGTCCGGTTGTCATTACCCGTTGGATTGTTGGCGTGCATCGGATCTGTTCCGGGCCAGTAGCAATGAAAAGAAACCATCCGGACCTTCACTGGATTCGGCGCGAGAATGTTCGGTTCGAAGAATGAATTTCCCAATGCGCAGGGAGAACATCCGGCCTGTGTGAAATCTTCGAAGAAGCTGAACTTCGGACATTGCGCGTGCAGCAGGGTGAAGCAAAGAAGAACGGCGGAAAATACAGCGTAGCCTTTTTTCATGGGGAACCGGGTTTGGTGTCGAGCATACAATTTACAAAAACAAAGGAGATAAGATGAAATACCCGGATCCGGTAGTGGGTCAGTTTGAGCAAGCGCACGATTGAGTGTCAGGTTATAAAACGCTGACACCACTTCAAACGGACCCACTACCGGATCCGGACCCCGCTTTCAATCTTCTTAATGGTGAAAGCGCCCGGGGTGATAAAGGTCATTTTCCGGTTTGAGTACCGTCATGGCTGTTTCCCGGCATCCGGAATAGTTTTGACTCATATCAAATAAAAACGGATATGGAAAACGGAAACAGAATGCGAAACCTCTTCGTCAGGCACCTTCAGACGATGTATGACGGAGAAATGGTAATGGCAGATGCACTTACTGCAATGAGCAGATCTGCACTGCCCGGTGCACTTCAGAATTTCTACCGCCGCAAAGCGGAAGAACATTTGCGCACGATGCATGAACTGAACAGGGTTTTCCGGTTGCTGCGGACAGAATCAAAAGGAGAATGTGATACCATCATTCGTTCTGTTGTTGCAGGTGTGGATCCAAATGCGGTCAACGAAGAAGATGCGATCCGTGTTGCGCTGGCACTAAGCGGAAGAGCGTTGAGTGTTTATGAAGTGAGCGCGTATTCCACAGCGGTGTCATGCGCGATGGATCTCGGAGAAATGGAAGTTGCCGCGATCATCAATAAATGCCTGGAAGAAAAGAAATTCAACAGGGCGAATATCGAATTCCTAGTGGAGCAGGATCAGTTACGAATGGTGCGCGAAGAATTTTCGTTCCGGGAGAACCAGGTTGCTTAGTAGTTTTTTTTCGGTTGAGTTAATATAGAGTAGGTTTGGGTAAGAGGGAGTCACGAGGGGTCGTGGCTCCTTCGCATTTTGGAGGAAGGTTTGTGTTCGAAAATTGTTTGTGGAGTTATTGCGGAAATAAAAACGGGTTACATGATTTAGTCATCAAGTGTCCCGCCTTGGTACAATAGGTCGGGTAAGTGTGGAACAGAATAGTTGATTCTTTGATTATATATGAGAATTATACTATTTAGACGTGCGTATTAAATCAAGCGTAAATGATAAATCGGAATCTTTATGAAGAATGTAATCCCTGATATTTTCTTTTAACGGATAATCCGGTTTGATTCCGCCGCCACAAGGACCTTCAATGGCCATGTAATAACCAACCAGGGGAATTTGCATTCTGATCCCGGTGTTTGGCAGTGTTAACCGGAAAAATACACCGCTGCTATTCCCACAATAGCCACCACCCGTTTCCTGTCCAATGAATTCGGCTCTCTTGTTGTACTGTGCAACTGCACAGAATTCAGCTGTGGCAGAATAACTGTTATTATCGATCAACACAAAGACATTACCTGTGAAATTATTTTTATGAGGCTCAAACGGTTTTTTACTCAGGTTTTTACTTGCGCTGTTCTTTAAATCATATTTACCATCCGGGGTTTTCCTTAGCTCAAACCTGTAACAGAATTTTGAAGCTATCTTTCCCAATGAAACAGTTCCATATTTAAATATCGAATCCTGCGGATTGTCAATGGTTACTTCCAAATGGTCGTAATACCTGAATTCTTTCAAAGCAATATAAGCGTACAGAAGTCTGCCATAATAATCGTCACCACCTCCATTTCCCCTTAGGTCAATTATTAAATTTTTAACTCCATTCTTCTTGAGTGTTTCAAAAGTGTTCGCCAAAAATTTTTCGTAACCCTTGCCTTGAAAACCATCGATCCTGATGATCCCTGTGCTCAAACTATCTATTAAACGAAATCTAAACGGCTCATATTTTTCGTTAGTGTTTGGCGGATCGCGTTTTAAATGACGCTCATAAATAGTTGCGTAGTCCAGCGCCTCGGTTTCGATGACCTTTGGATTACCTGTTGTATCTATAATATTTACAACGTACGTATCGGGATAGTTGAAAAGCCCAAGCAGCAAATCGTGAAAATTGTCTTCAACTCCAGCTTCAGATTTCGTGAAACCATCTACCCAAACATGCTGTTGCATAAAACGAATAATGCTGTCCGTTGTAATTCCATTTATCGAGATCACTTCGGATCCGATCACAACAGAAGTATCACTTGAGTAATTTCCGGTCAAATAGATCTTTGACTCGATTATTCTTACCCAAAAAGGGAAAAGCTTCAACCCATTGAGAGCGTATTCGTCGAATGGTTCCGACATTTCCAAATGCGTATGGCCGCATTTTACATTACCCACGAAAGGGGCAATCAATGTAAAAAACTCCAATTCAGTCATCGGGCTCTTTATGGAGTCGTTCAACTTCCTGTAATTCTCTTCAAATTCCATTTCGGACTGGTACCTGAACAGGCCAGGGTGCGCTTTTACCAATGCATCTTTTAAAATTGCCAGGTCAAACTGCAATTCTGCAACTGTATACTTTTTGTCCGGATCATATGAACCTGAAGACTGAGAAGATTTTTGATCGGACAGAAATGCAGTACTTACAAGAAAAAATGAAAGTAAAATCAGGTATGAAGAGATGCGCCTCATTTATTTCTGATCCGATTTTTTGCAGGGGATCTTATAGAAAGATATGAATAAAACATTTGAGAAGAGGCGGGCCATGCTCGAGTCCCAATCACTTCCTTGACCAAACAGAAACAAAAATGCCGCTTAAGAACATCAAGCAGCATTTTTTCCGACGGTAAATCGCAGGTGAATTCATCTCCTCGCAATTTCCTTTCATCTTCATTTCCTCCGGCAACCAGGCAGGTCAGGAGTAGCTGCTGTTTCATTGCCCTTACAAGATAGCGCGGGTGTAAATTTCGTAATATTGAATTTTGACTTTGCTGCGTCTATATATAAAATAAATCTGATCAGCATGACACGACCGGTCTTTCTTCTCTTAGCGATGATCTTCTGCACGAGGGTCTTCAGCCAAACCGACACAACGAAAGCCCCTGCTATTCCAAAATGGGGCTGGGGTATGGAGTTGGGCCCTGGCTCCGGTATGTATTTGCTGACAGGCGACGCGAAAGAAAAGTTGAGTGAGGGTTGGACCTTTTTTAATGTGGACATGAGTCTTTCCTGGAACAGGCTGCATTTTATTGCGCAGATCAGCGGTTTCGGGAGTTCGATCAAGCAGGGACTTGATTACGGACCAGATTGGAAAAAGGACAACTATATCGGATCGACCAACTTCCAGCTGTCAACAGGGTACAACCTGCTGGAGAAAAAATATTACCGCATCCTTCCATTCGTATCTACCGGCATGACGGCATTCAAAACCAACGTTGACAGTACCGGTGCGAAAAGTACGTTCAGCGATTTCAAGCCATCCTATGCGATCGGGACGGCTTTCGATTTCAAGTTGAACTGGCAGTGTTTGCAATTCAGGTTGTGGACCGGGATCTATCCTGCGTATTTCCTTGCTCCTCTAAAAATGAAAGGCTCTCTTTGTTTTGTTAACCTGAGCCTCGGTTTCTACATTGGCCCCGGAACCCGAATAACAGGAATTTACAAAGAGTCCTGAATTTCTGCAGCAACAACGGCACGCTGAACACGAGTTCATTGCAGAATCTGTCCGCGCTCTTTCCATATTAAACTCAGGCCGGCCCCATCATAAAAAAAGCTTCTCAACAATTTGAGAAGCTTTTCAGTTTTGTACAATGGGTCGGGCAAATGTCGAACAAATTTGCGATTTCCCTAATGAAATTCGAACAAATTCTGACATCAACATACAAGTAGATTCACTTCATACTCTGTATCTCTTTTACCTCCACTTCATCGGGGAGATTTAGGTTCATATCTTTTGCGATCGAGGTATAGAAGATCGTGGCGAGTTTCTGAAGTGCATAAGTGACCTTTTCCGCTAATTCATCGTCCATGTTCTCCCAGCCGCGTACGTTTTTAATCTGAGCGATTGTGGTTACAGGCTTGTTGTCTGAGTGAGAGTCATTCATAAAGTTTACCAGTTGATCGCAAAAAGTGAACCACAAAGTGTATTCGACTCACGTAATCAGCATCTTATCCTTCTTCATTATTTCCATTGGAGTTCTGTTGTTTTAGCGTAGTTTTAATAAATGAAGCCTCAATTCTCTGTTGCGGTATTTCTCTTATTTCTATTTTCCTTTTCAAAATCCTACGGACAACTTTCCGGCACTTATACAATTGGCGGAATGAACCCTGATTATCCCGATGTGATTCAGGCTTTGCAAGGTTTGACCAGTCAGGGAATTTCGGGGCCAGTAGTATTCAATGTCAGAAATGGTACATATGAAGGACATCACCTCGGAACAATTTATTTTACCGGTTCAAGTAATATTAATACGGTTACGTTTCAATCCGAATCGGGTGATTCTTCATCTGTAATTATTTCAGACACCACCGGTTTTACGTTTGATATCAGCAACGAATATTTTATTTTCAAGAACATCACGATCCAAAGTCATACGGAAACAATTAACGGATATGCATTCACCGTTATAGAAAATAGTGTCCTTCAATCCACCGGAACATGTCTTCAAATTCGGGACTGCATAATCAACAATTCTCGAATAGATGGATATTTTGGCATTGGATTGAATGGAACTACACAAGTTTCAAATTCAATTTTCCAGACAGGCAATAGCGGTACGAACGGGATTGGTGGAGTCAATGTAAATGTTTCACATTGTATTTTTCATTGTGGTCTCGGCTTTGGCGGAACAAATAACGTGGTATTCGACAGCAATAGTGTGGATGGCTACTTTTCTGTGTCAGGTTCCCCAACGGCCATCATCAAAAACAATATTCTGAGTATTTATGGCCAATATTCTGGCGGAACCGATTGTGCATTCTCCAATGGTATCCAATTCTACAACAACATTGTTTATGCGAGTTGTGGATTTAGTTACAGCCCGCATTCAAAGATTATTGGAAATAAATTTCATTGTCAGGTTGGGATTGGATTCAGCGAATACTCTTTGATCGAAAATAATTTTATCGACTCTACATTCAACCTTACATCGGGATACTGCAAGGTTTACAACAACAATTTCAACCCGGATATCTATTGGGATTTTTCCTGGGGTGGTGATTTCAGAAATAATATTTTGCCCGCACACTGCGAAGGATATCCTTCCGGGATGTACAACAACAATGTTTACCCCGGATCATGGGGGCAATACGATGCCACTCCGATCAATGTCGATCCTCAATACGTTAGTACCTCCGATCTTCATACGAAGAATCCTCTTCTGATCGGACACGGTGTTCCTATAACAGGGCTTGTTTATGATATCGACAGCGTACTTAGACCATCGAGAATTTCCATTGGCGCAAATGAAATTTGTATTTCATCAGACACGATCAAAACAATTTGCGGAGACTCGGTCATGTTGCGACTTTGCAACATGCCTACGTCCGGAAATTTGATTTGGACACCTGCTTTGGGCTTGAATAATGCGAGCACAGAATATCCATTCGCGAGCCCGACTGCAACAACTACATATATTGTTCGGGATTCAATAACTAATTATGCGGATACGATTACATTGGAAATTCTCCCATTCAATGTTTTTGCAGGCAATGACACAATGATTCATTGTGGCGACAGCATCCGCTTGGATGCATCATTAAATTTTGGAGCAACTTATTCCTGGTCTCCTGCAAATGGACTCGACAGTTCAAATGTTAGAAGACCTTGGGCAAAACCCTCTCAAACGACAACATACATCTTGAGCTCCACTACATCTTGCGGAATTTCCTTCGACACTATTAAAATCATTGTTGACTCACTGCCACAAGCCAATTATTATTTAGGATCATTGACAGGATTAACTGTTAGTCTCATCAATGCCTCAACCTGCGCGGACACATATTATTGGAATTTCGGGAATGGAGACACATCGACAGTTGTTAATCCAACTGAAGTCTATGGAGCTGCCGGAACCTATACAATAACTCTTATAGCATGCAACACCTATGGCTGCGATACAATACAGTATACAGTTACAGTTGTCGATACCTATGTTGCTCCGATTTTAAGTGAGAATGATATCAACGTTTATCCTAATCCAAGTGCTGATAAATTCGTTTTAGAGCTGAATAAGAATCTTGGCAGGGAAACAGAAATTTTGGTTTACGATTTACTCGGAAATGTGATTTATGATTCCGAATTATTATCTAACAATGCCGAGCTTGATCTTTCTGGTCAGAATTCCGGATTCTATTTTTTGAAAGTAAAGGCTTCAGATGGTTCTTTTGTAACGAGAAAACTTTTACTTCAACGATAGGTTGTGAGAACTTAAGAGCAAGAGAACTCGAGAAAATTTCTTCCGACCTAACCGTTGTCGAACTTAAATCCCTTCTTTTTCGCAACAAAAACAAACAAAAAATGTCAATTGGCAGCACCAATTGACATTTTCTGACATTAATCGGCATAAACCGACTTAGTACCCAGCGCCGGAATCGAACCGGCAAGTCCGTGAAGACATTGGTGTTTGAGACCAACGCGTCTACCAGTTCCGCCAGCTGGGCATTTTGATTTGGTAGAAGGAGTGCGAAATTACTGAATCTTCCCTTTCTGCAAACAAAGAATCCTGTTCTTGTGGCGCTCCTCACTCCTTCTTTTTCCTGAACCATCCCCGCATTCGCCTGATGAACGCCGGCTCTTTCTTCTTCCCTTCAATTTCTCCAATGAGAAATCCGACAGGCTTCAGTGTTTCGACGTGATCGCAAACGATCTTGAACATCGCGATGACCGGGATCGCAAGGAACACGCCGGGAATTCCCCACACGAGATCGCCAATGACCAGTGCGACGATCGTGAACAAAGGATTGATCTTCACCTGTGGTCCCAGAATGAGTGGTTCGAGCACCCAGCCCTGGATGAACTGGATGGCGCCGTAAGTCGCAGCGATGCTGAGCATCATTGGCACACTGGCGCCCTGCACCGCTGAAAAAAGTATGGTGAGTGTCGTCCCGGTGATGTTGCCGATGAACGGAACGATCTCGAGCAGTCCGCAGAGGATCGCAAAGAATAACGCATGCTTTACGCCGATGATGGAAAAGCCGATGCCGTACATCACCCACAGCAGGAAGATCATTTTGGAAAGCCCCACCAGGTATTGCTGCGAAATTTCGGCGATGTTGTACAACACTTTTTCCATTTCATCTTTCTTCTCCGGTGGACTCAGCCGGAGCAGGAATTGTTTGAGATGTTCGCGGTTGTAAAGGAGGAAAACCACGTACACGAGCATCAGCACAAAATATGTGATCAGAGAAATGAGTGAACCGGCGAATCCCCTGAGCGCTCCGGCTACCGAAGAATTCTGTCCGTCCACCACCAATGACCCGGGTGAAAATGAAACGCCGAAATTCCGCAAGAAATAAGACTGGACCTCAACAATTGTTTCCGTCACTTTCTGTTTCAGCAACGCGAAGTCTTTGGTCAGTTCCATCACCTGCCATCCGACCAGTGTGCCGATCCCTGAAATGAAGATCACCAGCAGGAAAAGAGAAAGCACCGCTGCCATTCCCTTGTTCATTCCCGCACGTTCCATGCGTTTGCAGAACGGCAAAAGCAATGTAGCGAGCAATGCACCGATACATAACGGAACAAGAAATGCTTTGGCGAAGATCAGGATCGCGACGACCAGGACGACGAGCAGTAGCTTTCTCAGGGCGGATGAGGATTCGGCTATCATATAAGTACGTTCAACATAACAAATATTGCTGAATCGGCAAAAGAAACTTCTGTCGCCAATCATACAGAAAACTGACAATGGTTTGGTTTTGAACCGGCACACTCCACTACACATTTCTGCAGAAGACGCCGTGTTTTCAGAATGCCGACAGTTCGACTCGAAAGCTTAGATTTGGAGAAGAAAATGATGAGCGCTCGTTTTTATTTTTTTATTCCTGTTTTCCTCGTCGTCTTCGTATGCCGCTTGCACGCGCAGATCACCGATCTGAATATCTATCCCGAACCTGCTCCGCCAATTCTTCCCGCTGCGGGAAATACATTTGTCGATCCGACGTTCAACACCACATTACTCCGCGTGACGGATTCCATCACTGATGGGAATGACAATCACAACGCCTATTCCTATTGGCCGGCGATGAACATGAACAGTACACATTTGTATGTCATGCAGACGAACATCGGTGCGACACTTTATGATTTTGACCCGAATACTTTTTCAATTTCGAATAAGCATGCAGCGTTTGCTTCCAATTGTCCGTCGGGTGCCGCGCCGAATGTGGAAGACGCGATCTGGAGCGATGTGGATCCCGATGTCATCTTCGTGCACGATCGCGATATGCACCTGTACGCATACAACTTGAGCACGCAAACGTATTCGCTCGTGAAAGATCTTTCCACTGCTGTTCCTGCAGGAGCACACAGCTGGCAGATGAATAAGGATCATTCGAACGACGATCTTTTTTCTTTCACGTGGAAAGATGTGAACTGGAATGTTGTCGGTTTTCTCACCTGGAGAAGCAGCACCGATCAATTCATTTCCGGATCGCAACCAGATCTTGATGAATGTCAGCCCGACCGCACCGGAAATTATCTCATTCTGAAATTAGCAGCGTCCGGACAATTTGTGGTGCAAGCGCGCATTCTCGATCTCGCGACAAACACATTCACCGACATTACCGACGGAGGCCCGGCGAATCCGAATACACCCGGTTTGTATTGGGCTCCGGGGCATGGCGACATGGGAGACGGTTCTGTATTCGGCCATGATGACTGGAACAATCGATTGGTCGGAAGAAGTTGCGCGAATCCTTCAGCATTTTATTCCGTGCTTGATCTGAATAACGACTGGAGCCAGGATTATCACGGTTCATTGTTGGCAGATGATGTGAACTGGATCACACTCAGCGCTTACGTCTCGAATACATTGCCCAATTCAGGTTTGTTCAAAGATGAAATTTTCCAGGTCGCCACCGACGGATCGGGAAGTGTCCGCCGGTTGGCGCATCATCACAGCGATTTTCTTTCTGATTATGCTGCGAATGGAAGCGGTGCGTATTGGTCTTCACCGAAGGGATGTATCAGCAAAGACGGAAAGTGGATCGTTTTCACGAGCAATTGGGGAAGCACCACACGAAGAGATGTTTTCATTCTGAAAGTTCCGACGGTGATCACAGGTGTTGAAGCGGATTCATCCGGAATTGGAATTCACTTATTTCCGAATCCTTCGAACGGAATTTTTACGCTGGTGGGTGTTGCAACAGGATCGACGATCGAAATATCAAATGAATTCGGAGAAATGATCTTTTCAACTCCGGTGAACAGCGATCGAACCACGATCGACATTCAGGATCGACCGGAAGGATTTTATTTTTACAGGATATTTAATAGTGACGGTGATGTAGTGGAAGGCAAAATTGCGGTGACAGCTAAATAATTTCATCATTGTCAGCAGAAACGGAATAGAAATTTCTTTTTCGCGTGTAATTCTGCTTTTATGGATATATTTAACTCATTAGTCAGGCCACATGATGCTTTCCGCGAGGCGCGTTTTCTTGATCTTCACCTTTTTATTTTTCTGTGGGCCCGACGCACCGGCACAACACGCCGCATTCGATCTTGGAAAAACCGACTGGAAGGATCATCCGGTTGTTTCACTCGATCAGCAATGGGAATTCTACTGGAACCAATTCGTTTCACCTTCCGATCTCGCAAACGATTCGACGCTTCATCCCGATCTGCTCGTTGCGCCTTCTTCCTGGAATGATCTTGTCGTGAATGGAAAGAAATGCGGCAGTTATGGTTATGCGACGTATCGCATCACACTTACCGGCCTTCCAGCTCAACAACTTTCGCTCGACGTGTTCAGTATGCAGACGGCATGCAGGATCTTCGTCAATGGAGTGGAAGTGACGCATTCCGGTTCGGTCGGAACGGATGCGGAGAAAAGTTTACCCATGACGCGCGACCTGGAGTTCTCCATTCCTGAGAATGCAAAACAAGCGGAGATCATCATCCAGGTTTCCAACTTTCATCACCGTAAGGGCGGATTTGTACGTGCACCCGTCATCGGCCCATCGGAAGAAATAGCGAAGGAACATCTGCTCATTTATGTTCTTGACGCAACGGAATCTGCCGCGCTCGCGATCATCGGGCTGTTCCTGCTCGCGCTTTTCATTTTCCGGAGAAAAGATCTTTCGGTGCTTTACTTTTCATTGTTCTGCATCACGCTTAGTCTGCGCCCGATCATTTCCATCAACTATTTGCTGGCGACATTGCTTCCCGGTATCAGCTGGGGCTTCATGCTGAAACTGGAATACCTCGGTGTACTTTTCCCTTCACTCTTCATGACGCTGTACATCAAGGAACTTTTTCCGCGGCAACTTCCGTCTTTCATCGTAAAAATATTTTCAGCTGTTTTCATCATCAAGATCCTCATCACGCTTTTGTTTCCTCCATCCGTTTTTTCCTGGCTGGTATTACCGATCCTTGTTTTCATTCCGTTCGGCATCATCGTGCTCACCATTGTGATCATCAGGGCTGTGATGGCGAGAGTGGAAGGAGCCAACTACGCGGGGATTGGCATCATCATTCTCTTCACGGGACTTATTCTCAAAGTGCTTTCCTACGCGGGGATCATCCGCGAGATGACGGTACTCATCACCGCGCTCGATATCGGATTCATTTTTATGATGTCGCTTATTCTCGGTTCACGTTTCTCCATCCAGTTCGTGAAAGTGGAATTGCTGCAGGTAAAAACGCAGCGGCAGAGCCACGAGATCACGCTGCAGAAACAGCAGGTGGAAAAACAGAAAGAGATACTCGAAGAAAAGAACAAGGAGATCCTCGATTCCATTCATTACGCAAAACGTATACAGGATTCCTTACTGCCTTCTGAGAAATACATTGACAGGAAGTTAAAAGAACTTGACCGCTGAGTTTTTCCAGCTGAATTACCGGGTTTCATCATTCGGTAGTGTATCAGTTTGAGTTGCTGGTGTTGTTTCTCTCCGTGCATCCTGCTCATAAGTTTTTGTTTTCTTTTGTTTTTTTCTTTCCGTCTCCTTTAATTTTGCCGGAGATGTCACTCTTCATTTCTTCTATCAATTCGGGCAGTAATGGGAATTGCTATTACATTGGCAACAGCAGCGATGCCGTATTGATAGATGTTGGATTGTCCTGCCGCGAGATCGATAAGCGGATGTTGCGTTCAGGATTGAGTATGGATAAAGTGCGGGCGATCTTCATTTCTCATGAACACATCGATCATATCCGTGGAGTGGAAGCACTTTCGAAAAAGTATAACCTTCCTGTTTATATCAATGAAGGGACCTATGAGAACGGAAGAGTAAAATTGAAAGAGGAACTCGTGCATTCATTCTGCGACGGAGAACAGTTGAAGATCCGGTCACTGAATGTTTTTCCATTCTTCAAATCACACGATGCCGCCGATCCGTACAGTTTTTCCGTGGAGTGCGACGGAGTACGTGTTGGCGTTTTCACCGACATCGGCTCTGTCTGTGAAAAACTCATTGCGCATTTCGCCCAATGTCATGCTGCGTTTCTCGAGGCGAATTACGATGAAGAGATGCTGGCGAATGGTTCTTATCCCGCTTATCTGAAGACGAGGATCTCGGGAGAAAAAGGCCATTTATCCAACGCGCAGGCACTTGAACTTTTTGTCAACTACCGGTCTCCGCAACTCTCGCATTTGATACTGGCGCACTTGTCGAAAGAAAATAACACGCCTGGTCTCGTTCAGCAACTGTTTGAAGAAAATGCAAATGGAGTAAGCATTACCGTAGCAAGCCGGCAGGAAGAATCGCCTGTTTTCAGGATAGGGAAAAACGGATCTGAAAAAGTTCTTGCCGAGATTGGGCAACTCTCCCTCGGAATTTGAGTTTTTTAACCAGAATGTTGCGCCAAGCCCGCCTTACCACATTCATTTACCCCGAAAATCCCGACATTTGTCTCCCCGATGGCCATCACTTCCAAACGCCCTTCCTTCGACGAGATCTACATGGATCTTGCGGATAATCTTGCACTCCGTTCACATTGCGTGAAAGCGAAAGTAGGAGCCGTGCTCACGAAAGATACACGCATCATTTCACTCGGCTACAACGGGCCTCCTGCGGGAACGCACAATTGCGATATTGAATGGCCGACCGAAGGATGTCCGCGCGACTCGAAAGGAAGTTGTTCACTTGCGCTGCACGCCGAGATGAACGCGATACTCTACGCGTCGAAAAATAATGTTCCGATCGAAGACTGTACGTTATACGTCACGCTTTCTCCCTGCATTTCCTGTGCGCGGATCATTTATTCCATGGGCATCCGCAAAGTGATCTACAAGGATTCCTACGCCGAATACAAAGGAATTCCCAGTGATGAAGGCGTTGATTTCCTGAAAAAATTCGGCGTGAATGTAGAACGCTATCCTGCAAAATGAATACGCCCACTCCGAAAATAATTTCATTGATACCTGTGATCTGCGGACTTATGTTCGCCGGTGGCATCATGCTCGGTTCGAAGATCAATGGCAATGCAGCGGCCACTTCCAATTCGGCCGACAAAATAAAAGCGGTGCTCTCTTACGTGAAAGAGAATTATGTTGATTCCATCAATGAAGACAAACTCACCGACGATGCCCTCGTGGCGATGCTGCAGGCGCTCGATCCGCATTCCGATTATTTCACACCCGAACAGGTGAAGGAAATGAACGAGCCGATGAAAGGAAATTTCGAAGGTGTGGGATTAGAATACAATTTTGTTCATGATACACTCGTGGTCATGGCGGTCATTCCCGGAGGGCCTTCTGAACTGGCGGGATTGAAACCAGGGGACAAACTGCTGAGCGCGAATGATACGTCGATCATCGGTTATGCGAACAATGAGAATTTTGTAAAAAATAAATTGCGCGGCCCGGCGAACACGCAGGTGAAAGTGAAATACATGCGTCCGGGCGCGGCTGCGATCGCCATCGCGACCATCACGCGCGGAAGTATCCCGATCTACAGCGTGGATGCGTATTACATGATGACGAGTGATATCGGTTATCTGCGGCTTACCCGTTTTTCCGAAACAACGCTCGATGAATTCGAACACGCGCGCGACACACTGTTGAGCAAGGGAATGAAAAAGATGATCCTCGATCTGCGCGGCAACGGAGGCGGATTGATGGACGCTGCAACA
>DATJEX010000363.1:0-5123 GCA_035496135.1 Bacteroidia bacterium | reverse complement strand
ATTACTTCCGGTACAGCGACACTTGAAGCGGCTTTGTTCAACGTGCCGCAGGTGGTTTGTTACACGGCGAATTATGTTTCCTACCGCATCGCGAAATGGGTGGCGAACGTGAAATACATCTCGCTTCCGAATCTCGTGATGGACCAGGAGATCGTGAAAGAACTTATCCAGGTTGATTTCACCGTCGACAGGATCGCTTCCGAATTAAGGAAGATCACCGAAAATGAAACGGAACGGAAGAAGATGCTCGATAATTACGGAACGCTTTTTGGAAAACTGGGAGGAAAGGGAGCATCACACCGTACCGCTGAACTGATCGTTAATACGCTCCGCAAGTGAAAAAAATAACCCTCATCCTCTTTTTGTTTTTTGCGGGACTCCTGCGTGCACACACCGTGGATGTGCGCATACTTTCCACGATGAACATCACGGCGCTGAACATTTCCGTTCATTCCGGTGATTATGAATTGTATCTCGATGGAATTCCGCAACCCGATTCGCTCTCTACAAAAGTTTTCATGATCACGGTCGTCGGTGATTCGATGGAGATCAGGATTCCAGGCGACACGCTCGGACATTTCGCGAGTTTCAAAATTGTCGCGCTTGATGACACTTCTTCGTTCAAGATCAAACCGATCAAACCATATACCGGCACTCGGATCTATGATCATACACTTGAAGTGAGTGTGGTGGAACAGAAACTGCTCGCGGTGAATCATGTGGACATTGAACATTACGTGGCCGGTGTAGTGGAAGCGGAAGCCGGAAAGAAAATGGATTACGAATATTACAAAGTGCAGGCGATCCTTTGCCGCACCTACGCGCTCGCGCACATGTACCGTCATGCGCTCGAAGGATTCGATCTGTGCGATGGTGTCCATTGCGAAGTTTACAAAGGACGTCCAACCGATCCGAATGTGCAGAAAGCGGTTGACGCAACTAAAGGATTGGTGATCGTTGATCGCAATCTTGATCTCATCACGGCAGCGTTCAGTTCGAATTGCGGAGGACAAACAACGAATTCGGAAGATGTGTGGGCGGTGAAAGTTTCTTACCTGCGTTCGGTGAAGGATACGTTCTGTCACACCATGCCTGATGCGTACTGGACAAGGAAGATCGCGAAGGATGACTGGCTGAATTATCTTTCGATGAAACACAAATATCCTGTTGATGACAGTGATGCGTGTTACGCTGCGCTGAACATGACACAGAATACACGCGAAGCATATTATGTATACGGTAATCTGAAAATTCCATACAAAACCATCCGCAGCGACTGGCAATTACGTTCCGCGTGGTTCTCGATCGAAGAAGGAAAAGACAGCGTGATCTTTCGCGGAAGAGGATACGGACACGGAGTCGGTCTGTGCCAGGAAGGCGCGATGCGCATGGTGAAATACGGCTACACTTACCAGTACATCATCCCGTTCTATTTCCAGGGCGTGGAGCTGATCGATCTGTCGATGCTGGATTTCTTCAAAGAGGAATAGGAGCATGGATGAAGGAAGATGGAGCAAGGATGATTTCTTCGTTGGCAACTGTTTATCGTAACTTCGTCTTTCATGAGCATGATTTCTTTCCACATCAAGCGTCCCGGACTATCCTTGTTCCATCTTCCATCTTCCTTGTTCATCCTGGGAATAGTACTGCTGTCCACACAACTATCATTCGCGCAAACCGCAAATCCTTCCGATACACTTTCTCCGCTGCGCGTGGTGCAGAAATATGTTTCCGGCGAAAAGTTCGATGATAAATTCAAATATTTCTGCTGCGAGATGCAGGGCGAGTGGAAAACCGATTCTACACTCGGGGAGATCCTTCCCGCGCGTGTGAAGCGTGACTGCAAACTCATCTTCGCCGATACGGGGCATGCGACGGTTGATGTCTGGATGCGCGATTCAGCGACTTCGAAGGATTATTATTTCTATCTCGTCAAAGACCGGGTGTGGACCGTTTATGCTGTGCGATCGCTGCTGGGAACAGCGAACATTGAGAATGATATTCTTTCACTGGACAGCGTTCCTGAAAGATCGAGGAAGAGATACATCGCGCAGTCGGGAAACAGCTGGCAATTTGAATACGATAACCTGGGTTTATGGACGAGTGCCGATACCGTGCTCAGTGAGAATTTCCGGAAGAGCGCGAAGGATTATGACAAACTGTTGTCTTATCTCACAAAATATTCTTCCTACGGAAAAACAGACTCGCTCGTGAATACGGCGATGACGAATAAAAAGATAAATAAGCTTGCGAAGAGTTTACTTTTGCGTGATATAAAGTATTCAAAAAAATATCCTGATTGCGTCTTCTTCCTGATCGGTGGGGAAGGAGACAATTCGGTCGGCTACCTGCACGTGCGCGACGGAAAGAAGCCACCGCTGATGACCGAGAAACATTTCATCATGGTGAAGAGTTTGGGGAATGGGTGGTATCTGTTCAAAACGACCTGAGATGGGAGCAATTCCGCGAAGACAGAAAATACTCATGCTCGCAGTGATTATCGGTGGCGTGATCTTTCTTTATTGTTCCGCATTTGAAATAGTGGAGAAGCATCGTTTGGCTGTTGCACTTATATTTTATGCCCTCATACCTCCAATTTGGCTCCAGTCTGATGAGATGCTTCTTGATCTCGATAAGCGGGAAGTGTTTCTTGCATGGCTCTTTCTTGCTATAATCCAATTTGCCTTTTATCTTGAATGGAGGACCTATCCCGTATATGACATAAGGAATCACGAAATGCCCCACACTAGTATTAATGTAATGATAAGTGGTTCAACAGTTGGATCGATGAAGGCGCTGCTTGTATTTCTGATATTCTACTTTTTATTCAATAAACTCAATAAACGGATAACTGGTTTTCCCCTGGTTAGTACCAGTAGAAAAAGTAATTGGTATAGTGATGAAGCGAAGAGAGAGATAACAGGTTATGATGTACTCTTCAATATATTGCTTCTCTTTATTACAGGGTGCGCCTGCATATTCGATTGAATTCTGTTTCCTTAATGGCATTACGATTAAATATTATATTGGCCTGAAAAAGAAATTTCCACATTGAGACGCCTGATCCTTTTTATTCTGTTTTTTTCCTGTGAGCAAAGCGCGAGTGCCCAATCTGCTTTGCGTGATACCGCGATATGGGGAGAGGGTTTTATTTTGCCCTTGCCCGTTCGGGTCGATTCGATCAAACCCAATAGAGTCAGATTCATTACCGGCCGCGACACTTTTTACCTGACCAATGTATGTCTGAATACCGACACTGATGATACCATGTGGCCACCGTATTATCCGAATCTCAACTATTACGGAGACACGATGCCGTATTTTCCCTATGGAAATTTCAACCGCGACACCGACCGGTTGATCCCGTATTACTGGATGATCTATGACATTCTTGATTCTGAAACACAGGCGGGGATCAGGTTTGATATGAGAAACACGGGCTTATACAAGAATGAATTTCCACTGCTCAAAACGAATTATGCTTTTTTGTACAATACAAAACCATATGAAGCGAGCGAAAAAGATTATTACGACTACTGGATCGTTCTTCTTGTGCCGAGAAACAATCAACGGGGAAAACTCTACGCATTCCACAGTGATGATTACTTCAAATCCGTTTCCTACACGGTGGTCGAGACGACATCAATTGACTATGCTGCTCAGCAAAGGTGCCTGAAGATATTGAAGTCGATGAGTAATTGATGAGGTCGTTTTTCTAATTTAGATGCATGAAGAGATTGTTTTTCTTCCTCCTGCTTCAAACAACCCCTCTTTTTTCACAGACCCGGCTTTTGTCTTTTGCAACCTTCAGGGCGGATAACGAGCCTTTCCCGCAGATCGGCATGCTTTCCTATGAGAAGGAATACTACACCGCCGATCTGCAGGATCAATTGAGTACGACAAAGGACTGGTCGTTTCAAAAGCCAGTGAGTTATCTTTCGCTCGGCACTTATAACGAGGTCGATCTGTCGCGCATACGTGCCTTTCCCGGGCTTATCACTTTTTCGTACCTGATCCCTGACCGTATAATTATCAATGATTCGGTGAATGAGAAATTAAGAGGATGCTCATTCAAATTTCCGCTTACAGGATTCTATTTCTATTACATGGATCATAGCTGTGCTGCATTTACATGCGGACTGGAAAGCGGAAGATTGAAACTGATCGATGAACAGGGACGGAAGGAAAAGAATAATCTTTTCGGACCATTTGCCGCGGTGTTCGTGAAACTGAAATATGGCAGATTTTCACTCGCCGCATCCGCGCAATACTGTTACGATCTCACATCAAGAGGCTGGAAGAAAACGTGGATATCGGATGCGCAGGAAACGTCTTTACCATTCTTCCGTCAAAGCGGAGTGACGTGGACAGCAGGGATTGGGATAAGCTTATGAGATAAGTGAAAGTGATCAGGTTGTTTGTCATCGACCCCAGTTTTTTCCTGACCAATCTCATCATCTCCCTTGTTCATCATCATCTTCCGTTTCATTTAAGGAGAATAGCTTTAGCCCATGAAATGTTTTCTCCGAAGCACTTTATTTTTAGTACTCGTTTGCAGTTGTCAACTATCTGCACAATCAAACAGTAACATTCATTCCGGCAGTTCTTCCGCTGACACCACAAAATTCCGGATCGTCACCGCGTACCTGAACGACGGAACAAGAATCTGGGGATTACTCGAAAGCCAGGAACTGGATACGATGATCGTTATGGATTTCAATGCGGGTGAACTTTACATTGGCAAAAGTGAGATAAAAGAATCCGAGATCAGCCCGGTGACAGGAAGTGTGATCGTTGAAACAGTGAACGGAACTTCGTACTACGGGGAGATCACAGGTTTGCAGAATGGACTACTCTCCATCAGGTCCGATCTCATCGGCGATTTCCAGATCCAGTCGAATACGATCTCAAAAATTTCAATGACGGGAGGATATGTGAGCAGAAAAGGCGGAACATGGTTCTCCAATCCGAATGCGACGCGTTATTTCTTTGCGCCGAGCGCCATTCCGCTGAAAAAGCATGAAGGATATTTTCAGAATGCTTACCTGCTTGCGAATTCCGTGAATGTCGGAATTACCAATAACATAACTGTTGGTGGTGGAGTGGTGATCCCTGTGCTTTTT